>NZ_JBHWLC010000014.1:0-138385 GCF_042730635.1 Streptomyces sp. NPDC059917 | reverse complement strand
CAGACCACATCCTGGTCGTGGAGGCCGACGTCGTCGTGCGTGCGGAGCCGGATCAGCGGAAGGTGTTCAGGCGGTCCGTGATGTGGGTCGCCGCGCCTTCCATGAGCGTGTCGGCGATGGCCTCGACCGTACGGGCGCTCCAGGGGTGCAGCTCCGTGCCCGCGACGACCTGGTTGAACGCGCCCATCGACGGGCCGCAGTGGACCAGGTAGTCGACCCGGGAGCGCTGGTCCCCGGTGACGGCGAGGCGCTGGCCCCGGTCGAAGTAGCCGCGGAAGAGGGCGGCGAGCTCGCCCTTGGGGTCCGGGCCGGGGGTGGCGGGCGGCGGGGTCGCGCCGCCGAGGAACCGGTCGAGGACCTGGGTGCGGGTCTCCTCGTCGAGCTCGGCGAACGAGCCGTGGCGGCGCCAGATCTCGTACAGGCGGGCGGCGCGGGCGGGGAAGAACAGGCCGCGCTTGAGGTAGCGGGCCTGGACGCCGAGTTCGAACATCTCGCCCCAGGGGGCGGTGTCCACGTCGAACTCCCGGGCCTGCTGGAGGATGTCCTTGACCTCGGGGCTGGTGGCGGCCTCGACGGAGCACTGGTTGACGGAGCCGGTCAGCAGGAAGTCGGCACCGAGGAGGAAGGCCGCGGCGGCCGCCTCGGGGGTGCCGATGCCGCCCGCGCAGCCGATGTGCACGCGCCCGCCGGGCAGGGCGGCCTCGTCGCGCAGCCGCAGCACGGCGGGCAGCAGGGTCAGCAGGTCGGCGGTGCTGCTGAGCCAGCCGCCGTCGGCCTCGACGCACAGGTCGTCGGCCATGGGGCGGCCGGCGCCCTGCCGGGCCTCCTCCTCGGTGACCTCGCCCGACGCGAGCAGCCGGTCGACCAGGACCTGCGGCGGCGGGGCGAGGAACTCGGCGGCCGTGTCGGTCCGGGACACCTTGGCGATGATCCGGCCGCCCTTGAGCCGGAAGCGCACCAGCGCCGGGGTGATCAGCGGGAACCCGGAGGCCTCGACGAGGTCCACTCCGTGCCGCAGCAGCAGGTCCACGAGCGCGGACTCCTGCTCCGGGGCGCCGTGCCGGTAGAGCAGGTTGACGCCGAAGGCGCCGCCGAGGCCGAGGTCGGCGGCGAGGGTGCGCAGCTGGTCCTCGGTCTCGGCGGGGCTCAGGCCCGCGGTGCCGAGGAAGCCGAGGAGCCCGGCCTTGGCCGCGGCGCGGAGCATGTCGGGGCCGGAGACGCCGCCGTAGAGGGAGCCGAGGAGGTAGGCGCGCCGCAGGCCGTAGCGGGCGCGGAAGGTCTCCGAGCCGAGCGTGTCCGCCGCGATGCCGCGGGGCGCGGGGGCCGGGGCCGCTACGACGTCGGCCGGGTCCGGGGTGTGCGTCGGGACCGGGAGGGGGGTGGCCGAGGAGCGGATGCGGGCGACGAGCCGGGTCAGGACGTGGCCCGGGCCGAGCTCGGTGAAGTCGAAGTCGCCGTGGCCCATCAGGCGGCGGATCGTCTCGCTCCAGCGCACCGGGGAGGCGATCTGCGCGGTGAGGGTCGCCTTCGCGGTGTCGGCCCGGTAGGGCTGGGCATCGGTGTTGGCGAGGACGGGGACGGCGGGGCGGTCGAAGGCGAAGCCGTCGAGGAAGCGCGCGAACTCGTCGGCGGTGCCGCGCATGTAGCGGGAGTGGAAGGGGGCGCTCACATTGAGCCGGACCGCGCGGGCGCCAGCCGCCTCGAAGGCGGTGCAGGCGGCGCCGATGTCGTCGGCGGGGCCGGACAGCACGAACTGGTCGAGCGCGTTGAGGTTCGCCAGGTCCAGGCCGTCGAGGCCGGATCCGGCGAGGATCCGGGTGACGGCGTCCTCGTCGCTGCCGACGACGGCGGCCATGGAGCCGCCGCCCGCGGCGGCCATCAGGGCGCCGCGGCGCTGCACCAGGCGCAGCCCGGTCTCGAAGTCGAAGACGCCGGAGGCGAAGAGGGCCACGTACTCGCCGAGGCTGTGGCCGATCAGGTAGTCGGCGGGCTCCGGGTCCCGGGTGAGGTGGTCCAGGTAGGTCAGGGCGCTGACCGTGTAGAGGGCGGGCTGGGTGTACTCGGTGCGGCCCAGGAGCCGCTCGGGGTCCGAGACGCACAGTTCCTCGACGGAGTAGCCGAGGACGCGGTCGGCGATCGCGGTCTGCTCGGGGAACTTCTCGAACAGTCCCTTGCCCATGCCCCGCTGCTGGGAGCCCTGTCCGGGGAAGCCGTAGACCTTCATACCGTGTGCCTTCCTTGGTGTCTTCGGTGCGTGCGGTGCGTGCGGGGCCGGGGCCGCCTTCGGTGCGGCGAGCGTCCGGGCCCGGGAGATCTGTTGCGGGTCGTACCCGAAGGGGCTGAGCAGGGGCAGGGAGCGGGAGCGGCTGCCTGCCGGCAGGTTGTTGCGGGCGAAGTTGTGCAGGGTGCCGGACGGCCCCAGGTCGAGGTAGAGGAAGTCGCCCCGGGCCCGCATGGCGGCCATGGCCTCCTCGAACTCGATGGGTTGGCGGGCCGCCCGCCAGAAGTGGTGCGCGGTCGGCCGCTCCACGGACCGGCCGTCCACGCAGGAGATCCACGGGATGGCCGGCGGGGCGAACTCCACGCCGTCGAAGGCGTTGTTGCACTGGTCGAGGACCGGCTCCATGTGCCGCGAGTGGTAGGCGTACTCGACGGGGACGCGCTGGTGGAGCACGTCGGCGGCGCGCAGCTCCCGCTCGGCCCGGGCCAGGGTGTCCTCGTCGGCCGCGACCACGAAGTGGCCCGGGTAGTTGCGGGCCGCGACCTCGCACTCGCGCAGGGCGGCGACCCGGTCGAGCACGTCGGCGGGGGCGAGCACGGCGAGCATGCCCCCGCGGGGGCCGGTGCGCAGGCCGGAGGCCTGTCGCACCAGCACCCGCAGGCACTCGGCCTCGTCCAGGGCCCCGGAGACGGCCGCCGCCGCGTACTCGCCGAGGCTGGAGCCGAGCAGGTAGTCGGGTTCCAGTCCCGCCGCCCGCAGGGTCTGCGCGAGGGCGAGTTCGGTCATGACGATCGCCGGGTGGGTCAGCCGGGTGTCGGTGAACGGGTCGTTCTTGCGGCGGGCCGGGTCGAACATCCGGTCGATGACCGATTCGCCCAGCTCGGCGGCCACCACCGCGTCGTGGCGGAGCAGCGCGGCGCGGAACACCGGGTCGCTCTCGAAGAGTTCCCGGCCCATCCCGTAGTACTGGGACCCCTGGCCGGAGAACATGAAGACGACGGGCAGGTCCCCGGTCGGCGCGGGGATCGGGGCGCTCATCGGAAGGTGTCCCAGAACATGCTCCCGGCGGGCGCGGGGGCGGTGGCGGCGGGGGCGGGGGCGGTGGCGGTTCCCGCCGCCCGGCCGCGGATCACGACCCGGGGGGTGCGCACCGGTCGCTCCAGCGGGGTGCGGGGCGCGGCCGACCCGGTCGAGGACGCCACCGGCGCCGGGGCGAGCAGCAGGTGGGCGTTGGTGCCGCCGTCGGCGAAGCAGTTCACCGCGGCGAGTTCGGCGGAACCGGTCGGCCAGGGCCGGGGCTCCCGCGGGAAGTACAGCGGGGAGGCGGCCAGGTCGTAGTGGTCCAGCGGCTCCTGACCGGAGCCGAAGGGGACCTGCTCGCGGTGGTGCAGCATCAGGGCCACCTTGATGAAGGCGGCGATGCCCTCGGCGGCCAGCGGGTGGCCGATATTCGGCTTGATGGAACCGAGCGCCACCGGCTGGGCGGAACCGGACCGGTAGACCCCTTCCACGGCCTTGAGTTCGAGCAGGTCGGTGACGGCCGACCCGGAGCCGTTGGCCTCGATCCAGCCGATGTCCCCGGGCAGCTGGCCGCTGCGCGCGAGTGCCTCCTTCATCACGTCCTTCTGGGCCTGGAGGTTCGGGGTGGCGGGGCCGGCGGTGCGGCCGTCGTTGTTGATCGCGATGCCCTTGACGACGGCGAGCACGCGGTCACCGGCGGCCTGCGCGGCGGCCAGCGGCTTGAGGACGACGACGCCGACGCCCTCGCCGAGGACCAGGCCCGCGGCCCGGCGGTCGAACACGTGGAAGGCGGGGCCGGGGTTGAGCAGTCCGCGCTGTCCGAAGACCTGGTGGGCCCGGTCGTCGGCCAGCAGGCTGACGCCCGCGATCACGGCGGACTCGATGTCGCCCGAGCGCAGGGCCTGGACGGCCATGTCCATGGCCACCAGGGCCGAGGAGCAGGCGGTGTCGACGACCAGGCTGGGGCCGCGGAAGTCGAAGAACTGCGAGACGTTCGCGGACAGGTAGTTCTGACCGGTGACCACGACCGGGTTCTTCGCCCCGGCCAGGCTCTCGGTGTCGGGGGTGTGGGTGGCGCGGCCGCCGACGTAGACGCCGATGCGACGGCCCTTGAGCTCGGCGGGCCGGTAACCGGCGTGGTGCAGGGCGTTGTCGACCTCTTCGAGCAGGAGCAGGGCCTGCGGGTCCATGGCCGCGACGTCGGCCTCGGCGAGGAGGAAGGACTCCGGGTCGAAGCGCAGGACGTCGTCGAGCAGACCCGCGTGGTAGCCGACCGGACGGCCGAACCGGCTGTCCGGGATCGGGTGCAGGGCCGAGCGGCCCTGGCGCAGCAGGTCCCAGTAGGCGCCGGCCGACGGGGCGTCGGGGAAGCGGCAGGACAGGCCGATCACGGCGATGTCGGTGGTGGCGGGTACGACGGGCGCGGTGGCCGGTCCGGCCGTTGCCGCGGTCGGCGCGGAGGCCGTTGCCGCGCGGGCCGCGGTCGCCGGGACGGTGGCGGGGGCGGCCGCGGCGGGAGCGGCGAAGGCCGCGAGGAGGGCGCCCCGGTGCTCGTCGGCGAGGTACGCGGCGAAACCGTCGGCGGTGGGGTGCTCCAGCAGCGCGGAGGGGTCGATGGAGACGTCGAGCCGCTTGGCGGCGGTCTGCACCAGCTGGGACACCATGATCGAGTCGGTGCCGTAGTCGTGGATGGGGGTGTCGCCCGTCAGTCGGCCCCGCTCGAAGCGGAGTTCGGCGGCGAGCCGGTCCAGCAGCCAGGAGGAGGCCGCGTCGACCGCGCCCCGCACCGCGTCGTCGGCTGCCGGAGCGACGGGGACCGCCGGGGCGGCGACGGCCTGGGCGGCCGGGGCGGCCGGGGCCGCGACCGGGGAGAGGCGACGGGAGGTGAGGAGCTCGGGGCGCCACTCGGCGTCCGGGCGCGGCAGCGCGGGCAGGACCACCCGGGCACCGCTCGCCAGGGCCCGGTCCAGCAGGGCGAGGCCCTGCTCGTCCGTCAGCGAGGACAGCCCGGAGGCCTGGTAGGCGGCGCTGCGCGCCTCCCCCATCCCGGTGTCCTTCCAGCTCGGCCACTGCACGCTGACCAGCGGGAGCCCGTACGGACGGGCCTCGGCGACCGCGTCCAGGTAGGCGTTGGCCAGGGCGTAGTCGCTCTGGCCAACGGCGAGCGCGGGAACGGAGGCCGCGACCGAGGAGTACAGCACGAACAGGCTCAGCGGTTCGTCGCGGAAGCAGGTGATCAGCGAGTCGAGGCCGAAGACCTTCGGGCTGACGACCCGGTCGATGCCGGCCTGCGTCTTGCGGACGAAGGCGGGGTTCTCGAAATCGGTGAAGCCCGCGCTGTGGATCACTCCACCGGCCGGTCCCATCCGGAGCCGGACGTCGGCGAGGCTCTTGGCCAGGGCCTCCGTCTCCTCCAGCGGTACGGCGAGGACCTCCAGCTCGACGCCGCGCGCGACCAGTTCGGCGAGCGGGCGCAGCTTCTCGCCCAGGGCGGTGCCGGCGGCGATGTGCGCGGCCCATTCGGTGCGCGGCGGGAGCTCCTCGCGGCCGGTGAGGACCAGCTTGCGCACGCCGTGGCGCTCGACGAAGTGGCGGGCGCTCAGCAGGCCGAGGCCGCGGGTGCCGCCGGTGACCCACAGGACGTGGTCGGCCGGGAAGGCGGTGCGGCCGGTCGGGGCCTGCGGCAGGGCGCGCAGCTGCGCCCGGTGGCGCGCGCCGTCGCGGTAGGCGATCTCGTACGGGTCGTCGCCCGAGGCGAGTTCGTCGGCGACGCGCGGGAACAGCTGCTCGTCGCCGAGGCCGTGGCCGACGTCGACGTGGCGGGAGCGCAGGTGGCTGTACTCGCTCTGGAGCATCCGGTACAGCCCGGTGCGGGCGGCTCCACCGGCGCCGCCGTCGCGCGTGATCAGCAGGGCGGTCAGTTCGTGGCGGTTGTCGACGAGTCGGCGCATCCAGTGCAGCCAGTCGGCCAGCAGGTGGTGCGCCGCGGGTCGGGCCGGGTCGGCGCAGCCCGCGAGGTCGACCACGGCGTCGTAGCGGTTCCACGCGGTGGTGGGGTCGGCGAGGTCGGCCGCGATCCGCTCCGCGTCCAGTACCTCGGCGGCGGGCAGGTGCGCGGCCAGCCGGGCGGCGAGGGCCTCGGTGCCCGGTGCGGCCAGTACGGCGGTACGGGCGGGCAGGGCGCCGCGTACGACCGCTGCGGCCGGGACCCAGTGCCGGGTGAGGAGTTCACCCGCGGCGGCGGCCGACCCGTTCAGGGCGGCGAGTTGGGCGTCCGCGGCGGCGAGCCAGACCCGGTCCCCGCCGAAGGGGTAGCCGGGCAGGGCCGTGCGGGCGGGCCGTCCGGCCGGGTGCAGGACGGCGAAGTCGACCTGGCGACCGGCGGTCCACGCCTCGGCCAGCGCCGCGGGGCTGTCGTCGACCGGGCCGCCCGCGACGGGCTTGCGCAGGTTGACCACCGCGCGCCAGGTACCGGCCGGGGCCTGACCGGCGGCCAGGTCGTCCAGGCGGGCGGCGAGTTCGGCCGGGGAGCGGAAGAGGACGGCGAGCCGGTGTTCCATGGCCTCGCGTCCGCTCTGGAGGGTCCAGGCGACCTCCTCGGGGGTCGCGTCCACGGCCTCGTCGCGCAGGTGCGCGGCCAGTCGGCGGGCCTGGGCGGTCAGCCGGTCCGCGTCGCGGGCGGACAGCACGGCCAGCTGCGGTCCGACGGCCGGGGTGCGGGTCGGGGCGGCCGGGTCGCCGACGTACTCCTGGAGGATGATGTGGGCGTTGGTGCCGCCCGCGCCGAAGGAACTCACTCCGGCCGTGCGCGGCTTGACGGTGCCGTCGTCGAGGACGCGGCGCGGCCAGGGGGCGCGCTCGCGCTGGACCTCGAACGGACCGGCGGAGAAGTCGATGTTGGGGTTGAGCCGGTCGGCGTGCAGCGAGGCGGCGAGTTCGCCGTGCCGCATCTGGAGCAGCACCTTGGTGATGGCGGCGATGCCGGCGGCGGACTCGGCGTGGCCGATGTTGGACTTCACGGAGCCGATCGGCAGCCGCTCGGGCGTGTCGCCCTGGAAGGCGCGGAGCATGCCGGTGACCTCCACCGGGTCGCCGAGGGCGGTGCCGGTGCCGTGGGCCTCCAGGTAGTCGAGGTCGGCGGGGCGCAGCCCGGCCCGCTCCAGGGCGGACCGGACCAGGTCGCCCTGGGCCTTGGGGTTGGGGACGCTGTAGCCGGAGCCGGCGCCGCCGTGGTTGACGGCGGACGACTTGACGACCGCGAGGATGCGGTCGCCGTCGGCGAGGGCGGCGTCCAGTCGCTTGAGCAGGACGGCGCCGGATCCCTCGGCGGGCACGTAGCCGGTGCCGCCCTCGCCGAAGCTGCGGCAGCGGCCGTCCGCGGCGAGGAAGCTGCGCTGGGCGAGCTGGAGGAACTTCACGGGGTGGCTGGAGATGTTGACGCCACCGGCGACGGCGACGTCGCAGTCACCGTTGCGGATGGCCAGGCACGCCTGGTGGATGGTGACCAGCGAGGAGGAGCACATCGTGTCCAGGGCGACGCTGGGGCCGGTGAAGTCGAAGAAGTACGAGACCCGGTTGGCGACCGAGGCGTAGGAGGAGGAGGGGGCGAAGCCCTTGCCCTCCAGTGCCTCCTGGACGCCGTACAGCTGGTAGTGGCCGTACATCATGCCGACGAACACGCCGGTGCGGGCGCCGCGGAGCTGCGCGCGGGTGTATCCGGCGTCCTCCATGAGGTGCCAGACGGTCTCCAGGAAGACGCGCTCCTGGGGGTCGGTGTGCTCGGCCTCGATCTGGGACATGCGGAAGAACAGCGGGTCGAAGCGGTCGGCGTCGCGGACGAAGCCGCCCCACTTGCCGTAGGTCTTGCCGGGGGCGGACTTGTCCGCGTCGTAGAAGGTGTCGTGGTCCCAGCGGTCGGCGGGGACCTCCTCGACGCTGTCCCGGGCGGCCCGCAGGTTGCGCCAGAACTCGTCCACGTCGTCGGCCTGCGGGTAGCGGCCGGCGACGCCGATGACGGCGATCTCGATGTCCTCGCCGCGGGTGGCGGCGCGGTCGGGGACGGCGGTCACGGGGACTGCCTCGGGGGCGGGTGCGGGTGCGGGTGCGGGTACGGGGGTCGGCGGGGCCGGGACGGTCGCGGTCGGCGTCTCGGTCCCGGTAGCCGTCTCGGCCTCGGTCTCGGTCGCGAGGCCGGTCAGCGCGTCCGGGTGTTCGGCGCTCAGGTACCCGGCCAGTTCGTGGACCGTCACGTGCTCGAAGAGCAGGGTCTTGGGCAGCGGGCCGAAGAGCTCCTCCAACCGGCGGACCATGCTCATGGAGATGAGGGAGTCCAGACCGTACTGGTCGAAGGACTCGGTAAGGGAGATCTCGCTCTCGGGGAGCTTGACCTCCTCCGCGAGCAGCCGCAGGACCAGTGCCTCGGCGCGGCCCCGCACGTCCGCGTCGGCCGCCGGGGAGGTCGCCGCGGTCACCGGGGCGGCCGCGGGGGCGCGCCCGCCGTCGAGGGCGGCCAGGATGCGGTCGGGGGCGCCGGGGGCGAGGAGCAGTCGGGGTGCGGTGGTGGCCAGGGCGCGGTCCAGGGCGTCGAGGGCGGGTCCGGTGCGCAGCGGGCGCATGCCGAGGACCCGGTCCATGAACTCCTCGGCGGCGGCGTCGATCCGCATGCCGCCGTCGGCCCACACCGGCCAGGCGGCGGCGAGGGTGCGACCGTGCCGGGTGCCCGCCAGGCGCCGGTGCTCGCGCTCCTCGGCGAAGTGGTCGAGGAAGGCGTTGGCGAAGGCGTAGTCGGTCTGGCCGGTGTTGCCGAAGGCGGCGGCGGCCGAGGAGAAGGTCACGAAGTAGTCGAGGCGGTCCTCGCGGGTGGCCTCGTCGAGCAGGACGGTGCCGTGCACCTTGGCGGCGAGGACGGCCTCGGCGTCGGCCCGCTCCTTGCGGGCGAGCAGGCCGTCGCGCAGGACGCCCGCGGCGTGCAGGACGCCGGCGATCGCACCGTGCGCGCGGCGGGCCTCGTCGACCAGCAGCCGCACACCGTCCGGGTCGGACACGTCGGCGCGCACCACGCGGGCGCCGATGGCGTCGATGCGGGCGAGGGCCTCGGGGCCGGGGGCCGTGCGGGAGGCGAGCACGATGCCTCCGGCGCGGGTCCCGGCGGCCGTGCGGGCGGCGGCGATGTGCTCGGCGAGGAGCAGCCCGAGGGCGCCGGTACCGCCGGTCACGATGTGCGCGCCGGGGCCGGTGAAGGGCGACGGGGCGGTGGCGGGCAGGGTCGCGCGGTGCCAGGTGCGGCGGGAGCGGCCGGTGCGGTCGGCGCGGGTCTCGACCCCGCCGGATGCGGCGAGTTCGGCGGTGACGGCGTCGGCGGGGGTGCGGTCCGCGGCGACGGCGAGCACGGTGAAGTCGACGGCGGGGTGTTCCAGGCGCACCGAGCGGGCGAAGGCGGCCATGGCCGGGTGGGCCGGGGAGGCCGCGGGCTCGGGGTGGACGTACAGGTAGCGCAGGGCGCCGCGGCGGGCGCGCTGCCAGGCCCGCAGGAAGGCGCCGGCGGTGTGGAAGCCGTGTTCGACGGCCGCCGTGGTGCCGGTGTCCGGGTCGGACAGGTGCACCACGGTGGCGGATCCGGCCGCGAGGGCGGCGACCGCCGCCTCGGCGTCGAAGGCGTCGGTGGTGCGCACGAGCGTGCTCGCCCCGGCGGCGGTGAGGGCCTCGGTGAGCGCTGCGGACCCGGCGGCGGGGCCGAGGACCAGTACGGCCGTGTCGAGCGGGCCCGCCGCCGCGGCGGCGACGGGCTGCCAGCCGGGTGCGAAGGCGAAGACCTCGTCGGAGCCGGGGAGCGCCCCGGGCGCGGGGGCGGCGGCGGCCGCGCGGGCCCCGGCGGGCACGGCCCGCAGGGTGAAGGCCTCGATCGCGACGACCACCCGGCCCTCGGCGTCGCGCAGGGCGACGTCGAAGCACAGCGTGCCGGGTCGGGCCGGGCGGGCCGAGACCGTGGCGTGGGCGTACACCCGCTCCGGCAGGTCGGCGTAGCGGCGGACCGAGCCGAGCGAGAACGGCAGGTACGGGACCGGGTTCGCGGGGTCGGCGGCGCCGGGCGCGAGCCGCCCGGCGGTCTGCAGGGCCGCGTCGAGCAGGGACGGGTGGAAGGCGTAGCCGCCGGTGCCGGTGTGGCGCTCGGCCGGCAGCCGCAGCGCGGCCAGGGCCTCGCCGTCGCCCTCGGCGATCTCCTCGATCACCTGGAAGGCCGGGCCGTAGTCGAAGCCGAGCCGGGAGAAGCCCTCGTAGCAGTCGGCGGCGGTGTGGACGCGCGGGCAGCGGGCGCGCACGGCCGCCGGGTCGACGGTGGCGGGGCGCTCGCCGGGGTCGCCGAACCGCAGGGTTCCGGCGGCGTGGACGGGGGCGCCGTCGCCTTCGCCGGCGACCTCGAAGGAGGCGGGTCGGTCGGCGGCGCCGGTGAGGCGGACCCGCAGGCGGTGTCCGCCGTGGCCGGCGGGGAGCCGGACGGGGGCGGCCCACACCAGGCCGTCGATGCCGGTCACCGGGGCGCCGTCGGCGGCGAGTTCGCCGGCCAGGCGGGCGATCTCCAGATGGGCGACGCCGGGCAGCACGGGGTCGCCGGCGACGATGTGGTCGCGCAGGAAGAACTCCCGGCCGGTGAGGTGCTTGGTGAAGACGCGGCCGGCGCCGTCGGGCGCGGGGAGTTCCGCGTCGAGGAGCGCGGGGTGGAGCGGGGCCGGCGCCGCGGCGGCCGCGGGGGCCGCCGGGGCGACCCAGTGCCGGGTCCGGGCGAAGGGGTAGGCGGGCAGGTGCACGCGGCGGCGCGGCGCGCCCCGGTGCAGCTCGGCCCAGTCGACCTCGGCGCCGTCCAGCCAGTGGCCGGCGAGGGTGTCGAGGTCCGCGGTGGCGGCGGCCGGGCGCGGCGTCAGGCCGCGCGCGGGCCGTCCGGTGCGCACCGCCGAGGGGCGGCCCGCGAGGTGGGCGGCGAGTTCGGCGCGCAGTGCCGCGGCGCCCTCGGCGACCACGGCGAGGCGGTGGGCCATCGGCTCGCGGCCGGTCTGCAGGGTGTAGGCGAGGTCGCCCGGGGGGACGTCCTGCGCGTCGAGGTGGTCGACGAGCCGCCGCGCGGTGGTGCGCAGCGCCTCCTCGTCCCGGGCGGACAGCACGAACAGCTGCTCGGCGGTCTGCTCGTCGCGGGTGTCGGGCATGGTCGGTTCCTCCAGCACGATGTGCGCGTTCGCTCCGCCGAAGCCGAAGGAGCTGACGCCGCCGCGGCGCGGGTGCTGTGCGCCGGCGGCGTCGCGGTGACGCGGCCAGGGTCGGGCGGTGGCGGCGACCTCGAAGGGTCCGCCGTCGAGTTCCAGGTAGGGGTTCTGCTTCTCGAAGTGCAGGCTGGCGGGGATGGTGGCGTGCCGCATGCCGAGCGCGACCTTGAACAGGCCGGCGATGCCGGCGGCGGCCTCCAGGTGGCCGATGTTGGTCTTCACCGAGCCGATGGCGATGGGCGTGCGCGGGGCGGTGGAGCCGTTCTCCGCGCGCAGTCGGCGGAAGGCCGTGGAGAGGCCGGCGGTCTCGATGGGGTCGCCGAGGGCGGTGCCGGTGCCGTGGGCTTCGATGTAGCCGACGGTCTCCGGGGCGACCGCGGCCGCCCGGTAGGCCTCGACGAGCAGGTCGGCCTGGGCGTCGGGGTTGGGGGCGGTCAGCGAGGTGGTCCGGCCGCCGTGGTTGACGGCGACCGCCTTGATGACGGCGTGGACGGCGTCGCCGTCGCGTTCGGCGAGGTCGTTCGGCTTGAGGAGCACGACACCGGCGCCCTCGCCCCGTACGTAGCCGTCGGCGCGGCTGTCGAAGGCCTTGCACCGGCCGTCGGGGCTGAGCATCTCGCCCTGGCTGAGCGCCTCGTAGACCGACGGGGAGAGGATCAGGCTGACGCCGCCCGCGATGGCCAGGTCGCAGCTCCCGTCGCGGAGCGCGGCGCTCGCCTGGTGGACGGCCGTCAGCGAGCCGGAGCAGGCGCTGTCCACGGCGACGGACGGGCCGCGCAGGTCCAGGACGTAGGAGACGCGGTTGGGGATGACGGACAGGGCGGCGCCGGTGAGGGTGTGGCCCTCGGTGCCGCGTCCGGCGGCGCGCTGCACGTCGAGGTAGTCGGAGTTGGTGACCGCGACGAAGACTCCGACGCGTCGTCCGGCCAGCTCGGAGGGGCGGTAGCCGGCGTCCTCGATGGCCGACCAGACCACTTCCAGCATCAGGCGCTGCTGGGGGTCCATCAGTTCCGCCTCGCGCGGGGAGATCCCGAAGAAGGCGGCGTCGAAGCGGTCCACGTCGGGGGCGAAGCCGCCCCAGCGGGAGCGGGAGCGGGGCTGCTCGCGCCAGTCCCAGCGGTCGGCGGGGATCTCCGTCACCAGGTCGTCCCCGGCGGCGAGGTGGTCCCAGTACTCCTTGAGGTCGGTGGAGCCGGGCAGGCGTCCGGCCATGCCGATGACGGCGATGTCGCCGCTGGGGCGCTGCCCCCGCGCCGCCGGGGCGTCGGTGCCCTCCGCGCCCGTGGGGTCCAGGTCGCGGTCGGCGGGGAGCGCGGTGACGGCCGGGCCGAAGTGGGCGGTGAGTTCCCGGCCGTGGTGCTCCCACAGGTGGTCGGCGAGCGCGAGCAGGGTGCCGCGGCGGTAGAACAGCGTGGGGTAGACCTCGATGTCGTAGGCCTTGCGCAGTGCGGTGCTCAGCTCGGTGAAGCTGACCGAGTTCATGCCGAGGTCGCCGAGCGGGGTCTGCGCGCCGATGTCCTCGGGGCGCTGCCCGGCCAGAGTCGCGACCATGGTGGTCAGTTCGGCGACGAGCGCCTCGGTACGGAGCCGCGCGCCGCCGTCGGTGCGGCCGGGCTCGGGTGCGGTGGCGGCCGTGCCCGCGGTGGCGCCGAAGCGGGCCCGGAGTTCGGCCACGGGCAGGGCGGCCAGGGTGGTGCGGTCGATCTTCTCGTTGAGGGTGCGGGGGAAGCCGGTGACCCGGACCAGCGCGTCCGGGACCATGTGGTCCGGCAGCCAGGCCGCGAGCCGTTCCCGGGTGGGTTCGGTGGCGCCGTCCGCGAGGACGTAGGCGGCCAGCAGCGAGTGCCGGGTGCCTTCGCCGCGGGCGACGACGACGGCCTCGCGCACGCCGTGCAGGCCGCGCAGGGTGGTCTCGATCTCCTCCAGCTCCACGCGGAATCCGCGGATCTTGATCTGGGAGTCGATCCGGCCGAGGTACTCGATCCGGCCGTCCGGGAGGCGGCGGGCGAGGTCGCCGGTGCGGTACATGCGGGCGTCGGCGGCGGTGGCGAACGGGTCGGCCAGGAAGCGTTCGGCGGTCAGCTCGGGGCGGCCCAGGTAGCCCTGGGCCACGCCGTGGCCGCCGATGTACAGCTCGCCGGGCACTCCCGCCGGGACGGGGCGGCGGGTGCTGTCGAGGACGTGGAGGGCGGTGTTGGCGATCGGGGTGCCGATGGTGACCTTCTCGCCGGGGGCGAGGCGGCTCGCCGCGGACCAGATGGTGGTCTCGGTGGGGCCGTACAGGTTCCACACCGCGTGGTTCCCGGCGAGCAGGGCGCGGGCGGTGTCGGCGGGCAGTGCCTCGCCGCCGCACAGGACGGTCAGGCCGGGCTTGCCCTGCCAGCCGGCGGCCAGCAGCATGCTCCAGGTGGCCGGGGTGGCCTGGATGACGGTGGCCCGGCTCGTCTCGACGGCGCGGCGCAGCCGCAGTCCGTCACGGGCGTCCTCGGTGGGGAGGATCTCGACCGTGCCGCCGGTGACCAGGGGCAGGTAGAGCTCCAGGCCGGAGATGTCGAAGCAGACGGTGGTCAGCGCGAGCAGGGTGTCGCCGGGGCCGAATCCGGGTTCGCGGGCCATCGACCACAGGAAGTTGGTCAGGGCGCGGTGCGCCACGGCGACGCCCTTGGGCCGACCGGTGGAGCCGGAGGTGTAGATGACGTACGCGGTGTCCCCGGGTCCGGCGGGGCCGGGCGAGGGGGCGGCGGGCGGCTCCTGGCCGCCGTCGGTGAGCAGGCGGGGCACGGCGGTGTAGGCGTCCTGGTGCGCGGAGTGCGTGAGCATCAGGAAGAGTCCGGCGTCCTCGGCCATGTAGGCGAGGCGCTGGCGCGGGTAGCCGGGGTCGAGCGGGACGTAGCTGCCGCCCGCGGCCTGGACGGCGAGGAGGGCGACGGGCAGGTCCGCGTCGCGCGGCAGCAGGACGCCGACGGTGCGGCCGCGGCCGACGCCGGCGGCGCGCAGCCGGGCGGCGAGGGTCTCGACGCGTTCGGCGAGCTCGCGGTAGGTCAGCTCGGTGCCCCGGTGGCGGACGGCCACGGTCTGCGGGCGGGCTTCGGCCTGGCGGCGTACGAGTTCCCACACGAGGGTGTCGGCCGGGTATTCGGCGGCGGCCGGCGGGGCCAGCCGGGTCCGCTCCTCGCCGGTGAGCAGGTCGAGCGCGCCGACGGCGGTGTCGGGGGCGCCGACGGCCGCGGCGAGGAGGGTGGTGAAGTGGGCGCCGATGCGCTCCACGGTGTCCGCGTCGAAGAGGTCGGGGTCGTACTTGAGGGTCCAGCGGCAGCCTTCGGCCTGCTCGACGAGCTCCAGGGTGAGGTCGAACTCGCCTTCCTGGTGGACTCCTTCGACGGGGCCGAGGACGAGACCGCCGTGGCGGGCGGCGCGCGCCCAGTTCTGGAAGTAGAAGGCGGTGTTGAAGGGGGCGGAGGGGGCGGAGGGGTCCAGGCGGCGCAGCTCCTCGGCGAGGGTGAGCAGCGGGTAGGCGCTGTGCTCCAGGGCGCCCAGGACGGTGGCGTGGGTGCGGCGGACCAGGGCGCGGAACGCCTCCTGGCCGTCGACCCGTTCGGCGAGGACGACCATGTTCATGAAGTAGCCGAACACGTCGTCGTAGCCGTTCGCCGGGCGGCCGGCGGTGGGGGTGCCCACCGCGATGTCCGCCTGGTCGGCGTAGCGGTGCAGCAGGGCGAACCAGCCGGAGAGCATGACGCCGAACAGCGAGGTGCCCTCGGCGGTGGCCAGGGCGCGGGCCCGCTCCGTGACGGGACCGGGGACGGCGCCGTCGATGCTGGCGCCGCGGTAGCCGGGTACGGCGGGTCGGGGGCGGTCCAGCGGGAGCGGCACGGTGGTCTGGCGGCCGCTCAGCCGCTGCGTCCAGTAGTCGCGCAGCCGACGGCCCTCGGGTCCGGCGAGCAGGTCGCGCTGCCAGGTGGTGAAGTCGCCGTAGCTGTGCTCGGGGCGGTCGGTGGGCGGCAGGCCGCCGTCGGCCACGGCGCGGTAGCCGCGCTCCAGTTCGGCGAGGAGCAGGGCGATGGAGACCCCGTCGAAGACGAGGTGGTGGAAGGTCAGCAGGAGGGCGTGGCGGCCGTCGCCGAGGGTGTAGAGGGTGGCGCGCAGCAGCGGGCCGCCCGCGAGGTCGAAGGGGCGGCGCAGCTCCTTCTGCATGCGCCCGCGCAGGTCGTCCTCGTTCACGGTGGTGAGGAACACCTGCTGGAAGGGGAGTTCGGGCTCGGTGGCGATGTGGGCGGCCGGGCCGTCGGCGCCCTCGCGGACGGTGGCGCGCAGTTCCTCGTGGCGGTCCATGAGGTCCTGGAGGGCCACGCGCAGGGCGAGGAGGTCGGTGTCGCGGTCCAGCCAGAGGGCGAGGGGCAGGTTGTACGCGTAGGTGCCGGGGGCGATCCGCTCGATGACCCAGAGGGCGCGCTGGCCCTCGGACAGCGGGTGGACGGACGCCTCGGTGTCGGTGCGGGGGCGCAGCACGAGCTCGGCGGCCGGGGCGGCCGCGGGCCGCGCGGGGGCGGCGGGCGCGGCGGGGGCCTGCGGGGCCACGGACGCGGACGCGGCCGGGACCGGGGCGGGCGCGGCGGCCGGGGCGGCCGGGGCGACGACGTCCGCGAGCCAGCCGGAGGCGAGGTGCGCGGCGAGCTCGCGCAGGGTCGGGCGTTCGAAGAAGTCGCCGAGGGGCACGGTGACGCCGAAGGTGTCGTCCACCGCGGAGACGATCTTCATCCCGCTGAGCGAGTCGAAGCCGTAGTCGGCCAGGGGGCGGTCGGGGTCGACCCGCTCGTCCAGCTTGAGCACCCGCTCGACCAGTTCGCGCAGGCGCTCGCCGACGGCGTCGGCGGCGTCGGCGGCCGCGGCCCGGGCCGAGGCGGCCGCGTCGGCCGCGCCGTCGGCGGCCTCGGGAGCGGTCCGCGGCGCCGGGTTCGCGCCGAGGACGACGCCGTCGCTCTCGGCGACGAGGACGGTCTGGCCGAGGTCGGCGCCGTCGGCGCCGAGGGCGCGGACCTCGGTGTAGCCCTCTTCGTGGAGGATCCGGGTCCAGCCCTCGGGCGAGGCCAGCGGCGAGTCGGGCATGCGCAGTTCGCCGTCGTCGAAGGCCCACCATCCCTCCAGGACGCCGCCGCCGATGGTCAGCAGCGGTCGCACGGAGGTCAGCTCGTTGAGCACCAGCCAGCCGCCGGGGCGCAGGAGGGCCTTGGCCTTGCGCAGGGTGGAGCGCAGGTCGCTGGTGGCGTGCACCACGTTGGTGGCGAGGACCAGGTCGGCGGCGGCGGGCGTGAAGCCCTGCTCGGCCAGTCCGCGCTCCAGGTTGAGGATCTGGAACCGGGCGAAGGGGTAGCGCTCGGCGAAGCGCTCGCGGCCGTAGTCCAGGAACCTCGGGGAGATGTCGGTGAAGGTGTAGCCGACCCGGCCCGAGTGGCCCTCCAGTGCGGGCAGGACGCGTTCGCTGGTGGCGCCGGTGCCGGCGCCGAGCTCGACCACCTCGAAGGAGGTGCCGTCCGGGAGCTGCTCCAGGCGCAGCTCCAGGGCGCGCCGGACGGTCTCGCGGACCAGCAGGTTGAAGTGGTCGGTGAGCGGGTTGCCCTTGTAGAAGTTCTGCACCAGCTGCATGGAGGAGCCGGGGAACATGATCTCGGTGGCGCCGACCTCGCCGCGCAGGATCTGCGGGTAGGCCTGGAGGAAGAGCCGGTTGAGGGTGACCGTCGGCTCGATGTCCGGGTAGGCGGTGGCGAGGCGGTCGAACTCCGCTTCCCAGCCCTCGGACTGCGCCGCGTGGTCCACGGAGTCGGCGGCGGCCGTGGTGGTGACCCGGTCGCCGTCGCGGGTGAGCAGGCCGGCGCCGGTGAGGATGTTGAGCAGGGCCTCGTGCAGCCGCTGGAACCGGTCCTGGATGCGCAGGGTGGTGCGCAGCTCCAGGGCGCTGTGGCGTTCGCCGGAGCGCTGGAAGACGCCCATGCGCTGGTAGACGCCGAGCAGGACGGGGGCGGAGACCGCCTCCAGCTCCTGGTAGCCGTCGAGCACCCGGGTGGCGGCGGGGTCGGTGGCGGCCGCTCCGACGAGGCGGGACGCCTGGTCCGCGAGGACGGCCGGGTAGCCGCCGGGCAGGGCGTCGCCGTCGAGGGCCGGGTCGTGGCCCATGGCCTCCAGGGCGCGGCGGTTGGCGCGGATCGGCATGGCCTGGGGCAGGCCGCAGGACAGGATCCGCTCGACGGCGGTGATGCCTTCGGCGGCGGTGAAGCCGCTGATGCCCAGGCCCTGGAAGATCTCGGCGAGGCCGGGCTGGGCACCGGAGCCGACCTGGTGCCAGTAGCCCTGGTTGACGACGGTGACCGGGAAGTCCAGGCGGGCGCGGAGGAAGAGGGCGTAGGCGTCCTCGGTGGCGGAGGCGCAGATGTAGGCGCCGTTGCCGGCGAACCGGCCGAAGGAGCCGGCGGAGGAGAAGTAGGCGAGGAAGTCGAGGGGCTCGCCCGCGACGACCGCGGCGAGGGCGGCCGCGCCCTCGGTCTTGACCCGGGTGGCCGCGGTGAAGGCGTCCTCGTCGAGGTCGGCCAGGAGGTGGTTGTCGAAGACCATCGCCGCGTGGAAGACGCCGTGCAGGGCCCCGAAGAGGCGGTGGGCCTCGGCCACGGCGGCGGCCAGGTCCTCGGTGGAGCAGGCGTCGCCGCGGACGTGGGCCACGTCGCCGCCGTGGGCGCGGATCTCCTCGACCGCGGCCCGCTGCTCGGCGCCGAGCTCGCCCCGGCTGAACCAGACCAGGCGGGCGCGGTGGCGTCGGGCCAGGTCGAGGCTGAGCTCGCGGGCGATGCCGCCGGTGCCGCCGATCAGCAGGTAGACGCCGCCGTCGCGGTAGACGGGGCGGTCGTCGGTCACGGTGGTGGGCAGGGCGACGCGGCCCAGGCGGCGTTCGTAGCGGATGCCCGCGCGCAGAACGGTGGTGCGCCCGGTGGTGTCGACGGGCTCGGCGAGGAGGACGTCGGCCAGGGCGCGCGCACCGGCCTCGCCGGTGAAGTCGGCGGCGGCGAAGTCGACGGCCGCCGCGCGCAGTTCGGGCCGTTCCTTGGGGGCGACCTGGAGCAGGCCGTGCAGCCCGGCGGCGAAGGGGTTCTGCGAGGCGCCGCCGGCCACCGCGTGGACGTCGCTGGTGACGACGAGGACGCGGTCCGCGGCGGTGGAGCGCAGCAGGTGGAACAGGGACAGCGAGCCGTCCCGGAGCTGTTCGGCGACGAGCGCGGGGGTGCCCGTACCGTCGGCGATCCCGGTGCCGACGGCGCCGAGGTGGATGACCAGGTCGGCGTCGGCGGTGCGGGCGAGCCACGGGGCGGCCGCTCCGCCGGGGTGCTCGTCGATGCGGACGAGGTCCACGGAGCCGGTGTGGCGCGCGGCGAGGGCCTCGCCCAGCCAACGGGAGGCCTCGGTGAGCAGGACGGTGACGCGGCGCGGGGCCGGGGCGGCGCCTTCGGCGGGCGCCTGGGTGCGCACCCACAGCGGGCGGAAGAACTCCGGCGCGCCGTCCGTGACCGCGGCGTCGCCGGTGTCCTGGCGCGCGGCGGGCGCGGCGACGGCCACGGGGGCCGGCGGGCTCGGGATCCAGTAGCGGCGGCGGGCGAAGGGGTACGTCGGCAGCTCGATGCGGCGGGCGGTGGCGGGGGTGGTGCGCGTCCAGTCCACCAGGGCTCCGGTGGCCCAGGCGGCGCCGACGCCGGACAGGTCGCGGCGCTCCAGGGCCCCGTCGAGGTCGGCGGCCGCGTCGGCGGTCAGCTCCACCCGGGCGCGGGCGGCGCGACCGGTGACGATCCGGTCGTCGCCCTCCCCCGCGAGCCAGGCCTCCAGCAGGCGGGCCGCGTCGGCCGGGGACGCGGCGGGCAGCGCGAGTCGGAACTCGTGGGCGGTGCGACCGGACTGCAGGGTGTGGGCGACGTCGGCGAGCCGGAGGGCGGCGCCGTTCCCCGGGTGGGGGCGGGCGGCGGCCAGGGCGGCGGCGACGGTCCGGGCGACGGCTCCGATGGTGTCGGCGGCGGTGGTGTCGGCGGGCAGCGCGGCGGCGGCCGCGTCGGCCAGCAGCGCCTGGTAGCGGGCGCGTTCGGCCACGCCGAAGCCGCACTCGGTGAGTTCGGTGGCCAGGTCCAGGTAGTCGGCGTCCACGCCGAGGGTCTCGGCGGCCAGTTCGAGGCTCAGCCGCTGGGCGGCGGCCAGGGTGTCCGGCTCGGGCCGCTGGTCGCGGGCGCCCCCGTCCTGGCCGCGGCGCAGGAAGGCGGCGAGGTCGGTGGCGGCCGCGCGCAGCCGGTCCTCGCTCTTGGCGGAGAGGACCAGCAGCTGCTCGGTGTCGGCCTCGTGGGCCGCGCTCGGCCCGGCCGCGGGCCGGTGCTCCTCCACGACCACGCAGGCGTTGGCGCCGCCGCCGCCGAAGGAGCTGACGAGGGCGCGCAGCGGCGCGCCGTCGGCCGCGTCGTCGGTGGTGGCCCGGGTCCACGGGCGCAGGGTCTGCTGCACCTCGAAGGGGGTGGTGGTGAAGTCGATCTCGGGGTTGAGGCGGGCCGAGTTCAGCGAGGGCACGAGCGCGCGGTGGCGGAGCTGGAGGAGCACCTTGGTCAGGCCCGCGATGCCGGCCGCCGATTCCAGGTGACCGATGTTGGACTTGACCGAGCCGACGGCGACGGTGGGCCGTTCGGCGCGCTGCGCGGGGGTGATGCGGCCGCCGAACGCGTCGGTCAGGCCGGCGATCTCGATGGGGTCGCCGAGCGGGGTGCCGGTGCCGTGGGCCTCGACGTAGCCGATGCTCTCGGGGGTGGCTCCGGCGCGGCCCAGGGCGGCGCGGATCACCTCGCTCTGGGCGGCGGAGCTGGGCACGGTGTAGCCGCCGGTCTTGCCGCCCGCGTTGATGCTGGAGCCGGTGATCACGCCGAGGATCCGGTCCCCGTCGGCGATCGCCGCGGACAGCGGCTTGAGCAGGACCGCGCCGACGCCCTCGCCGTCGACGAACCCGTCGGCGCCCTCGCCGAAGCTCTTGAGCCGGTCGTCGTGCGAGATCATGCCGCGCTGCGCCAGGGTGCGCAGGTGCATGGGGTGCAGGACGAGGTTGACGCCGCCCGCGACGGCGGAGGCGCACTCGCCGCTGCGCAGGCTCTCGCAGGCCAGGTGGACGGCGGTGAGCGAGGCGGAGCAGGCGGTGTCCACCGCGAGGCTGGGCCCGGTGAAGTCGAAGGTGTAGGAGACCCGGTTGGCGATGGACCAGTGGTTGGAGTGGGCGTCGGTCTGCACGCCGAGCGCGGTGGCCTCGCCGCCCATCCACTCGTAGTTGTTGTTCATGACGCCGACGAACACGCCGACCCGGCCCTGGGCCGCGAGCCGCGCGGCGGGGTAGCCGGCGTCGTCCAGCGTGGCCGCGGCGGTCTGCAGGAAGAGCCGTTCCTGGGGGTCCATCGCCTCCGCGTCCGCGGGGGAGATCTGGAAGAACAGCGGGTCGAACTTGTCGACGTCGTCGATGAATCCGGCCCACTTGCTGTATCCGGCGCGGGTGCCGGAGGGGTCGTAGTGCGCGTCGGCGTCCCAACGGTCCGCCGGCACCTCCCGGATGCAGTGCTTGCCCGAGGCCAGGTTGTCCCACAGCTCGCCGGCCGTCTCGGCCAGCGGGTAGCGGCCGGCGACACCGATGATCGCCACGCCCTCGCTCGGCGCCGCCGGGGCGGAAGCCTGCTTCAGCAGGCTCAGCAGCAGCTTGCGCTTGTCGTTCACAGTCTCTCTCTTCTCACAAGGTCTGGGGTGCCGGTCGCGGGGGCGGGCGGTCCGGCGGGTGGGGCCACGGGCGCGCGGCGGGTCAGGCGGCGGGGCCCTGGGCGGCCGCGGCGCGCTGCGCCCGCCGCGAGGTGCGGCCGTCGGCCACGGGCGCGGCGCCGTTCGCCGCCGCGGCGAAGCCCATCAGCTCGGCCAGGTTGTCGACGAAGGCGCGGATGGTCGGGAACTCGACGAAGGAGGTGGCGGGGACCGCGAAGTCCAGCTCCTCGGAGAGCTTGGCGACGATCTCGATCAGCACCAGGGAGTCGAGGCCGAGGTCGAAGAGGCTGGTGTCCAGGGCGGCGAGGTGGCTCCCGCCGAGGACCTTGCCGATCTCCTCGACCAGGTAGTCGGTGACCAGGCGGCGGTTGTGGTCCGGGTCCTGGGCGTCGAAGCGGCCGATCAGGCGGTCGGTGTCCTGCGGCTCGGCGGCGGTGGCCGTGCGGGTGCCGGGCTCGGCCCAGTGCCGACGCCGCTCGAAGCGGTGGGTGGGCAGCGGCACCCGGCGGGCTTCGGCGCCGCCCACGGCGTCGAAGTCGAGAGCGGCGCCGAGCGTCCACAGCCGCCCGGCCAGGCCCAGGAGGTGGGCCAGGCCCGCGGGTTCGTCGTCCTGCGGCGCCAGCGGGAAGGCGAACCGCCCGGTGCCGGTGAGCTGGGCGTCGAGGCCGGACAGGTCGCCGGTGCCCGTCCAGGCGTGCGCGGTGCGGCTGTCCTCCTCGGTCATCCAGGCGCCGGTGCGCGGGGAGAGCACGGGCAGGCTCGGCGCCTGCCACTGCCCCGGCGTGCGGCCCTCGGCCAGGGCCAGGGCCGCTTCGAGCGGGAGGGCCCCGGACAGGGCCGCCGCGACGGGGGCGCCCGTGCCGGTGACCGCCAGGGCGGCCGGCTCGATGCCCCAGGCCAGCAGGGCGCGGGCGAGGGCGTAGCCGTGGACGAAGTCCTCGTGCGCCTCGCCGGCTCCGGCGCCGGTGCAGGCGTCCACGGCGTCCCGGTAGGCGGGGACCGCGTCGTACAGTTCGGCGCGGTCGGCGGCGTCCGCGCCGGAGCCGTCCAGGACCAGGACGGGGGCGGCCGGTTCGCCCTTCGGCGCGCCCTGGTGCAGGCGGTCCGCGTCGCCGAGGGCGAGGGCCATGGCGGCGTCGCGGGTGCTCCTGGCGACCAGGGCGAGGCGGTGGCCGTGGCCGCGGCGGCCCAGGGAGAGGGTCTGCGCGACGGCGGCGATGTCGAGGTCGGGCCGCTGCTTGAGGTGGCGGGCCAGGGCCGCGGCGGACTGCTGGAGGGCGGCCTCGGAGCGCGCGGAGAGCACGAGCAGTTCGCGGTCCCGGCCGCGCGGGGCGGCGGCCCGGGTCGGCGGCTCCTCCAGGATGACGTGCGCGTTGGTGCCGCCGATGCCGAAGGAGCTGACCCCGGCCCGGCGCAGGCCCTCGCCCTGCGGCCACTTGGTGGTCTCGGTGTTCACGTAGAACGGGCCGGTCTCGAAGTCGATCTCGGGGTTCGACCGGGTGTAGTGCAGGCTGGGCACCAGGGTGGCGTTCTCCAGCATCAGCGCCGTCTTGATCAGACCGGCCATGCCCGCGGCGGTGTCCAGGTGGCCGATGTTGGTCTTGACCGAGCCGAGGGCGCAGTAGCCGACCCGCTCGGTGCCCTGGCGGAACGCCCGGGTGAGGGCGGCCACCTCGATGGGGTCGCCGAGCGGGGTGCCGGTGCCGTGGGCCTCGACGTAGCCGATGCTCTCGGGGGCGATGCCCGCGACCTCCTGGGCGTCGGCGATGACCTCGGCCTGTCCGGCGATGCTCGGTGCGGTGTAACCGGTCTTGTTCGACCCGTCGTTGTTGACGGCGGAGCCCTTGACCACGGCGTGGATCCAGTCGCCGTCGGCGATCGCGTCGGCGAGCCGCTTGAGGACGACCATGCCCGCGCCGCTGCCGATGACGGTGCCCTGCGCCTCCGCGTCGAAGGCGCGGCAGTGCCCGTCCGGGGAGAAGATCATCCCCTCCTGGTACTGGTAGCCCCGGTCCTTGGGGCCGAGGTGGACCGCTCCGGCCAGTGCCATGTCGCACTCGCCGCCGATCAGGGCGAGGCAGGCGGTGTGCACGGCGACGAGCGCCGTGGAGCAGGCGGTGTTGATGCTGATGGCCGGCCCGCGCAGGTCGAGCTTGTACGCGGTGCGGGTGGCCAGGAAGTCCTTGTCGTTGGCGAGCATCAGCCGGTAGTGGTCGACCGAACCGGCCGCGCGGTAGCGCTCGCCGAGGTTGTGCAGCAGGTAGGTGTTCATGCCCGCGCCGCCGTAGACGCCGATGCGGCCGTCGGTGCGCTGGGGGTCGTATCCGGCCCGCTCCAGCGCCTCGTGGGCGCATTCCAGGAAGATCCGGTGCTGCGGGTCGAGGATCTCGGCCTCGTCGTGGGTGAACTGGAACAGCTCGGAGTCGAACAGGTCCGTGTCCGGGATGGTCTGCGCGGCCTTGACGTAGCGCGGGTCGGCGAGGCGGTCCGCGGGCACGCCGGCGGCCAGCAGTTCCTCGTCGGTGTAGCGGGTGAGCGTCTCGCGCCCTTCGCGCAGCACGTCCCAGAACTTGTCGGCCGAGTCCGCGCCGGGGAAGCGGCAGGCCATGCCGATGATCGCGATGTCGGAGTCTGATGCGGAGTCGGTGGCGGAAACGGTCATGGTGGGTCTCCCTCGTCGGGTTCTCGGAGCTGGGTGGGGGTCGGTCGGGGCCGCGGGCGTCAGCCCAGCGGGATGCCGAGATCGGCGGCGACCGCGCGCATGTCCAGGAAGCTGGCCGCCACGAAGCGGGCGGCGTCCTCGGTGGCGTCCATGCGCTGGAACAGGTCCACCAGCTCCGCTTCGTGGTCCTCGCGGGTGCCTTCGCCGGCGGCGAGCGCGAGGACCACCTTGCCGAGCCGTTCCTCCACCACGGGCAGGTCGAGGGAGCGGGGGAACTTGATGCTGAAGGTGTTGCGGTCGTAGTCGGCGTTGCGCTGCACCGACCGCACGTGACTGGCCGCGTTCAACTTGTAGAACATGCAGTCGAAATTCTTGAACGAGTAGTAGTTCAGCAGCGGGAAGAGCGTGCAGTGGGTCTCCAGCGGCGAGGACTGGTAGAGGCCCTTCGCGCGGAGCTCCTCGACGATCCGGTCGGGGTCGTACTCGTGCCGGGTCGCGATGAACGGGAAGACGATCTTCGGGAGGTTCTCGTCCTCGTCGAACAGGAGCGCCTCCAGCTCCCCGCCGAACAGGGTGTCGGCCAGCCGCTCGCCGAAGGTCTTGTAGAAGCCGCGGACGACCTCGCGGACGTTGGACTCCATGGTCAGGATCTGCTGCGGGTCGGCGCACAGCGCGATGTACGGGATCTTCTGCCGGTAGGCCATCAGGATGGCCCGCAGCACGAAGAAGGTGCGGCAGGAGACGCAGGGCAGCTTCTCGTCGAGGTACTTGCCGGGCTTCTTGGGCGCCTTGCGGGTGAACACCTCGCGCATCATCAGCTTGATGTTGTCGTCGTCGGCGTCGAGCACGAAGGTCGCCGGGATCTTCTCCTTCGCCAGCGCGATGTTCTGCGCCGCGTGCACGCTCTCGAACGGCACGTCGAAGGTGAAGGCCAGGACCCGCTTGCCGTACTCGTTGACGAACTTGTCCAGCATGTACGTGCTGTCCTTGCCGCCGCTGTACATGAAGAGGCAGTCGTACTCCCCGGTGGCCGGCGGGGCCTGCTGGAACTCGGTGAACACCTTGCTGGTGTAGCGGTAGTTCTCCAGCAGGTCCTCGGCGAAGTCCATCGTGCACAGGTTGCAGACCCCCTTGTCGTCGAGGACGACTCCGGGATGGTCGGCCTTGAGCGAGCAGACGGTGCACACGGACATGGATCCCCCTGGGGTACCTGACTGGATGGTGGATGCGTGATGGGCGGAGCTACCGGTCATGCCCGGCCTCCGCGTCGGTTGCGGCGCCCGGCGAGGGCGGCGGTGTCGCGCCCGCGCCGCGCCGTCGGGGCGGGCCCCGTCGCGGCGTCGGCGGCGACGAGGTGGGCGGCCATCGCCCGGACGGTCGGGTGCCCGAACATGTCCAGGCGCGAGACCGGTCGGTCCAGGGCCTCGCGGAGCAGGGCCACCACGCGGGTGAGGCCCAGCGAATCGCCGCCCAGATCGAAGAAGTTGTCCTCGGCGCCGACCCGGTCCAGGCGCAGCACCGCGCACCAGACCTCGGCGATCCGTCCCTCCGTGCCGCTGCGGACGGCCGCGCCGCCGCCGGCGATCCGGCCGGGGCTCGTCGGGGCGGGCAGCGCCTTGCGGTCGATCTTGCCGTTCGGGGTGAGCGGGAGGGCGTCCAGCACCACGACCGCGGCCGGGACCATGTAGGCGGGCAGGGCGCCGTCCCGCAGGGCCGCGCGCAGCGCGTCCGGCCCGGGCAGGCCGCGGCCGGTGGCGTAGCCCACGATCCGGCGCTCCCCCGGCCGGTCCTCGCGGACCAGTGCCACGGCCGCGGTGACCCCGTCGATCCGGCGCAGGGCCGACTCGACCTCGCCGAGCTCGATCCGGTAGCCGTTGAGCTTGATCTGCCCGTCGATGCGCTCCAGGTACTCCAGCCGCCCGTCGGGCAGGTGGCGCACCAGGTCGCCGGTGCGGTAGGCGCGGCCCTCGCCGAAGGGGGCGGCCACGAAGCGCTCGGCGGTCAGTTCGGGGCGCCCCAGGTACCCGTCGGCGACGCCGTCGCCGGACAGGTACAGCTCCCCGGGGATGCCGGGCGGTACGGGGACGCCCCGCTCGTCGAGCACGTGGCAGCGCGTGTTGCCGATGGGGCGGCCGATGGTGACGGCGCCGCCCGCCGGTACCCGGTCGACGGTGGACCAGATGGTGGTCTCGGTGGGGCCGTACATGTTGTACAGGGCGCCCACGCGGCCGACGAGTACGGCGGCCAGCTCGCCCGGCAGCGGTTCGCCGCCGCACAGCGCCCGCAGGTCCGGGTCGCCGGGCCAACCGGCGGCGAGGAGCATCTGCCATGTGGTGGGCGTGGCCTGGAGCACGGTGGGCGCGGCGGCCTCGATCCGCTCGCGCAGCGCGAAGCCGTCGGCGGCGACCTCGGCGGGCAGCACCTCCACGGTGCCGCCGCGCACGAGGGGCAGGTACAGCTCCAGGGCGGCGATGTCGAAGCAGACCGTGGTGAGCGCGAGCAGCGAGTCGGCGGAGCCGAAGCCGGGCCGCCGGGCCATCGTCCAGAGGAAGTTGACCAGTGCCCGGTGGCCCACCTGGACGCCCTTGGGCAGCCCGGTGGATCCGGAGGTGTAGATGACGTAGGCGGGCGCGTCCGGGTCCGAGCGGTCCAGCGGCGCGGCGGCGGGCGCCGCCGGGTCCGGCCGGGTGTCCTGCTCGGTGACCAGGACCGGGGTGACCGGGAAGCCGGACAGGGTGTCGGCGAGGGCGTCGTCGGTCAGGACCAGCCGGGCCCCGCAGTCGCCGAGCATGTGGCCGATCCGGGCCGGGGGGTAGATCGGGTCGATGGGTACGTACGCCGCGCCGGTCTTGAGCACGGCCAGCAGGCAGACCAGCAGCCGCTCGCCGCGCTCCAGGTAGACGCCCACCCGGTCGCCCGGTCCCGCGCCCAGCTCGGCCAGGCGTCGGGCCAGCCCGTCGGTGGCGGCCTCCAGCTCGCCGTAGCCGAGCTCCCGGCCCCGGTCCCGTACGGCGGGCGCGTCCGGCGCGGCGCATGCGATGTCGGTGACGAGCCGGGTGAGGGTGCGCTCGCGCGGGTACTCCTCGGCGGTGTCGTTCCACCGGTCGAGGACGAGGTCGCGCTCCTCGGGGCCGAGCAGCGTCAGGGCGGCCAGCGGGAGCCGCGGGCTCTCGGCCGCGGCGGCCAGGAAGAGCGCGAAGTGCTCGGCGAGCCAGCCCTCGTGCCCCTCGGTGAGCCCGGCGCCGCGGTGGAAGGAGACCGCGCCGTCGGCCTCGATGCGTACGGTCAGCGCGCGCTCGGCGGGCGCCGGAGCGTCCGGGGCCGCGCCCGGGAGCAGGACCGCGACGGGTAAGCCGCCGTGGGACGCGGCCGTGGCCGGGTGGCGCAGCGGCAGGTCGCGCCGGTACGGGGAACGGGCGGCCAGCGCGGCCGCCTCGGCGCCCACGAGCTCGGCGAGTTCGGGCAGCGTCCGCTCCAGCAGCCCCTCGGGGGCGCGCAGCGGGACCTCGGCCACCAGCAGCGCGGCGGGGGCCGCCACGGGCAGGGCCACGTCGCGCTCGCCGCCGCGGGCCAGCCGGGCGAGGAAGCCCAGCACCGCGGCGAGGGCGAGCCGCTCCGGGGCCGGGGCGGCGCCGGTGACCAGGGCCGGGGGCAGGGCGACGGGCCCCGCGGACCGGGGGCGCTCGGGCAGCGGGCCGAACCGCGGCGCGAGCAGCGGTTCGAGCGCGGCCAGGGTGCGCAGCCAGCGGCCCTCCTGGCGGTGCGCGGCGCGCAGGGCCGTCGCCAGTTCGGCGGTCCGCTCCCCGGTCAGGAGCGGCAGCCTGCTCCCGTGGTCGCGGGCCGCCGCGTCGGCGAGCGCCGCGGGGTCCACGGGCTCCCCGTCGAGCGTGGTCAGGGCGGTCAGGCGCACGTCGTGGTCGGCGGTGGCCACGGTGAGCCCGTCGGGGCCGCAGTCGACGACGGTGCCGGGTGCGGCGGTGGAGGGGCGCCCGGTGGGCTCCAGGGTGCGGACGGCGGCGAAGGCGTCGTCGCCCAGCGCCAGCAGCGCGGTGCCGAAGCCGTTGGGGCGGCGGCCGAAGTCGGTGGCGCGCACCAGTGCGTCGAGCTCGGCGGCGGGGCGCCGCCAGTCGAGGACACCGGCGCCCGGGGGGCCGTCGTACTTGCCGTGGTAGGTGCGCAGGGCGAGGTCCTGCGGCGTGCGGGTGGCGGTGCCCGCGGCGAGCTCGTCGACCAGCTCGGTGAAGGACTCGATGCCGGCGTCGTAGCAGGCCACGTCGAGGTCGTGCGCGGTCGCCCGCGAACCGACCTTGACGGCGCGCGCCTTGAGCAGGTCGCCGGTGTCGGCCTCGCGGGTCATCACGTGCCAGGCGACGCCGTGGTCGGTGTCCCCCTCCAGGACGGCCCAGCTGGTGGCGAAGAGACCGGCGTGCCGGGGCAGCGGCCCGTCGTGGAAGTTGACGGGCAGTCGGGCGGGCAGCTCCAGTACCTCGTCCGGCAGCATCCGCAGGTTGGCGATGCTGAACAGGTAGTCGAAGCGGAGCGGTGCGAGGCGCTCGACGAGGTCCGGGCCGAACGGCACGGCGGTCAGGTCGGCGCCCTCGGCCCAGGCGCGCAGCGGCTGCGACGGGCTGACCACGGCCACCACCGTGTGGCCGCGGGCGAGCAGCACCTTGGTGCACTCGACGAGGAGCGCCTCCTCGCCGACCACCACACAGCTGAAGGGCACGGCGGTCATCGGTTTCCTCCTTCGGAGCCGCCGTCGCGGCCCAGCAGTTCGGCCAGCAGTTCTTCGACGGCCGTGTCGGACAGGCCCGCGACGAGCGTCTCGGCGCCGTCGGCCGGGCCCTGCGGGGCGGGGGTGGGAGCGGGTGCGGGTGCGGCGGCCGGGGTCGCCCGTACCGGCCCGGGCTCGGGGTCGGCCGCGGGCGCGGCGTCGCGCGAGAAGTGCTCAGCGAGCTGCCGGATGGTGATCCGCTCGAAGAGCAGGGTCGCCGGCTGCGGCCCGTGGACGGCCTCCAGGGCCCGGGTCAGGTCCAGCACCACCAGGGAGTCCACTCCGTAGTTCTCGAAGGTGAGGTCGGGGTCGAGTTGTTCGGGGGCCATCTCCAGCACCCGGGCGAACACCGCCGTGACCGTCTCCATCGCGTCGTCCGGACGGACCGGCGCGGGGGCGGGGGCGGGGGCGTTGGGGTGCACCACGGCCGTGGCGGGGGCCTGCGCGGGCGCCGCCGCGGCCGGGCGGGCGACCGGGCGGGCCGCCGCGACCAGGCCGTCGCTCACCGCCGCGATCACGCTCTGGAAGGCCGTACCCGCACTGGTCGTCGGCGAGCCGGTGCTGATGCCGTGGAATCCACCGGCCCCGAGCACGTCGCGCCACTGCCGCTCGGCGGCCAGCGGCGAGCCGGGCATCCGCTGCTCCGCGTCGGTGAAGAGCCACCAGCCCGAGGTCAGGCCGAAGATCAGCGCCAACTGGTGCTGGGGCCGGGTGCCTTCGACGAGCAGCAGCACGCCGCCGCCGCGCAGCAGCCGCTTGGTCTGCGCGAGGGTGTGGGCGAGGTCGCGGGTGGCGTGGAAGACGTTGGTGCCGAAGACCACGTCGTAGGCGCCGTCCTCGATGCCCGCTCCGGTCGGGCCCGCCCCGGGACCGGCCTCGATGTCCAGCACCTCGAAGCGGGCGAAGGGGTGCGCCGCGCCGAAGCGGCCGCGGCCCTTGCGGACGAAGGCCGGGGAGACGTCGGTGAAGACGTACTCGACCTCGTCGGCGTAGGGGGCCAGCGCGGCCAGCACCGCGGCGCTGGTGCCGCCGGTGCCGGAGCCCACCTCCAGGACCTTGACCGGGGTGCCGGGCGCGGCCGCGCGCCGGGCCTCGACCTGGGCCACGACGAGCCGGGCCACCTCCGCGTTGCACCGGTCGGTGACCGGGTCGCCGCGGTAGACGGCGGCCACCCGCTCCGCTGATCCGTCGGGGAAGAGCACCTCCATCGCGCCGAGCCGGCCGGTGAGCACCTCGGGCAGCGCGCCGAGGCAGTCCCGCAGCAGGGAGGCGACGGGGGCGATGCCGGGGTGCCGGGCGATGAGCGCGTCCAGTTCCCGGACCACGCCGGACTCGAGCTCCACCGGGCGGGTCCCGGGGAGCAGGCCGTCGGCGCCGTCACCGGTGGCGGACAGGAATCCGGTCGCGGCGAGGATGTCGAGCTGGACCCGGAACAGGTCGGCGTGCTCGGGCACCACGCCCAGCAGCTCGGCGAGTTCGGTGCGCCCGTGGGCCCGTACGGGACGGCCCTCCAGGAGCTTGAACAGTCCGGCCCGGTCCAGGGCCGCGGCGAGCAGGCGGTGCGCGAGCTCCTCCGCCTCGGCCACCGCGACCTGGTAGGAGCGCAGTTCACCGTCGCGCGCGGGGTCGGCGGCGAAGCGGACCTCGGGCGCCGCGGCCGGAGCGGGGCCCGCGGGGCGCACGGTCAGCGTGCGGTCCGCGACCACGCCCAGGTTGTCCAGGATGTGCTGGTCGGCGTCGAGGGCGAGCAGCTGGGGCAGTGCGGCGCCCAGGGTCCGCTCGACCACGGCCATGCCGCGCTCCGCGGTGAAGGGCCGGATCCCGGCGGCCTCGAAGCGCCGCAGCACTCGCTCGCGCTCCGCGTCCCCGCCCGCGTTCCAGTAGCCCAGGTTGAGCACCCGGACCGGGAAGGGCAGGGTGCGGGCGGCGTGCAGGGCGTAGGCGTCGGCGAAGGTGCAGCCGGCCGCGTAGCCCGCCTGTCCGTGGTTGCCCTCGAAGGCGACCCCGGAGGAGTAGAAGAGCACGAAGTCCAGGGCCTCCCCGCGGACCGCGTCCAGCAGGCTGACGGTGGTGTCGGTCTTGGAGGTCAGGGCCGCGCGCAGCTCGGCCTCGGGCAGTTCCCGTACGACCTGGTTGACCAGCACCATCGCCGCGTTGACGACGCCGTGCAGGGCGCCGAACTCGCGCTTGGCCAGGGCGACCGCCTCGGTGAGCGCCCCCGGGTCGGTGGCGTCGAGCGGCAGGTAGCGCACCTCGGCCCCGGCCGCTTCCAGGTCGGCGAGGACCTCCTGGCGCGCCGCGTCGAGCGGGGAGCGGCCGACGACGACGAGCTTGGCCCGGTAGGTCGTGGCCAGGTAGCGGCAGGTGTCCCGGCCGACGGCGCCCAGGCCGCCGATGACGAGGTACACGCCGCCGGTGCGGAACCGGCCGGTGGACGCCGGGAGTTCGACCTGCTCCAGCACGCGGACCCGGCGTACGCCGGCCCGCAGGGAGACGGCGGTGGTGCGCGCCGGGAAGGGTTCGGCGGCCACGAGGGCGGCCGCGTCGGCGGCCTCGGCGGCGCGGACGTCGACGAGGGCGACCTTCAGGGCCGGGTACTCCTTGGCGACCACGGTCGCCAGACCGGCCAGTCCGGCCGACCAGGGGGCGGAGTCGTCCCCGGGCTCCAGCGGGTGGACGTCGTGGGTGACGACCTTCAGCCGGAGCTCCGCTTCGAGCAGACCGTGCCGGTCCAATGCGCGGACCAGGCGGTACAGCGAGATCGGTCCGCGCTCGTTGGCGGCGCGCAGCGCGGCGGCGCCGACGGGGGCGCCCGGCGCGGTGTCCGGGCCCGTACCCGTGCCGAGGAAGTAGACGAGGTCGGGTGCGCCCGGGCCGGTCAGGGCCCGGTCCAGCTCCGCCTCCACCAGGCCGCCGGGGCCGATCTCCAGGCGGGTCAGCTCGGCGCCCCGGTGGGCGCGGGCGATCCCGGCCGCCGGTTCGGCGTCGAGGGCGCCGGCGACCAGCAGCACGCGGCGGGCGGGCGCGGCGCCCTCCTCGGCCGCGCGGGGGATCCAGACGGGTCGGTGGGCGACGACGGTCGGCGCCTTCGCCTGGCGGTAGGTCAGGCCGGTGAAGCGGACCCGGACCTCGCCCGCCGCGTCCAGGACCCACACGTCGCAGCGGTCGGTGCCGGTTTCCCGCACGTACGACCAGCCGTGGTCCGGCACCGGACCGAAGACGTCGACGCGGTCGGCCGCGAAGGGCAGCATCGGCCGGGCCTGCGCCCCGCGGCGCCGCGCCAGCAGGGCGGCGTAGGTGTGCAGGGCGGCGTCCAGGACGCCCGGGTGCAGCGCGTGGGCGCCGTCGTCGGCGCTGCGGCCGAGCCGTCCGAGGACCTCGTCCCCGCCCGTCCACACCTGCTCCACGCGGCGGTAGAACGGGCCGTAGGGCAGGCCCTGGCCCCGCAGCAGGGCGTAGAACGCCTCCTGGCCGGGGCCGCTCTCCATGCGGGCCCGCAGCTCTTCGGTGTCCAGGGGGGCCGGGGCGGGTGCGGCGTCGGTGAGCCGGCCGCGCGAGCGCGGGGCGTCGTCGCCGCCGAGCACCTGGTAGCCCTCGGCGTCGAAGCGGACGGCGGCCCGCTCCTCGCCGCCGGTCACGGCGAGCGGGGCGATCCAGCGGACGTCCGTGAAGGCCCGTCCGATCACGGCGCCACCGGCGCCGCCCGCGGCCTCGGCGACCAGGTCGAGGTGGCCGACGCCCGGCAGGACCGGGCGGCCGTCGACGACGTGGTCGCGGAGCACCGGTGCGTCCGGCGTCAGGGTCCGGCGCCACAGCGGCCCGGCGGCCGCCGGAGCGGCGGCGGAGGCGGTCGGGGCGGTGATCGCGGCGGCCGCGGTGGCGGAGCCGGTGAGGTCGATCCAGTGGCGCACCCGCTCGAAGGGGTACGTGGGCAGGGACACCGTGCGCCGGGTCGCGGGCCGGATCCGGTGGACCAGGTTCCAGTCCACGGTGATGCCGGACACCCACAGTCGGGCGATCATGTCGTCCTGGCCCGCGCGGACCTGGGCGGACAGGAAGTCCTCGCCGCCGGTCCGGGCCGCCAGCAGGTGCTCCAGCATCGGGTGCGGGCGGACCTGCCCCCGGTGCAACCACTGGCCCTGTTCGCCGCGTCCGACGGCGGTGAGCCGCGCGGCCGCGTCGGCGAGGTCGGCGGCGACGAACGCCAGGCGCTCGGCCATCGGTTCGCGGCCGACCCGCAGGGTGTAGGCGACGTCGGCGAGCCGGACGGGGGCGCCGTCGGTGCGGGCGGCCCGCGCGGTCAGGGCGCGGCCCAGCTCGGCCGCGTAGGCGGTCAGGCGCCCCGCGTCGCGGGCGGACAGGACGATCAGTTCGGGCGTCTCGGCGGCCTGCGGGGCGGGCTCGGGCGCCAGGTACTCCTCGACGATGACGTGGGCGTTGGTGCCGCCCGCGCCGAAGGAGCTGACGGCGGCCCGTCGGGGCAGCGGGCTGCCGTCCTCGGCCAGCGGCTGCGGCCAGGGGGCGCGCTCGCGCTGGACGGTGAAGGGGGAGCCGGTGAAGTCGATGACCGGGTTGGTCTCCTCGGCGTGCAGCGTGGGCAACAGGGTGGCGTTGCGCAGCTGGAGGACCGCCTTGGTGAGACCGGCGATGCCCGCCGCGCCCTCCAGGTGGCCGATGGACGACTTCACCGAGCCCAGCGCGCAGAACCCGGTGTCGGCGGTGTGCTTGCCGTAGGCCTGGGCCAGCGCGGTGTGCTCGATCGGGTCGCCGAGCGCGGTGCCGGTGCCGTGCGCCTCCAGCACGCCGATGGTGCGGGCGTCGACGTCGGCCGCGGCGAGCGCCTGCTCGACGAGGGCCTGCTGGGCGTGCGGGTTGGGGACGGTGTAGCCGCTGGTGCGGCCGCCGTGGTTGACGGCGGTCGAGCGGATCACGGCGTGGACCGTGTCGCCGTCGCGGACCGCGTCGGACAGCCGCTTGAGCACGACCGCTCCGACGCCCTCGCCCGGCACGTATCCGCTGCCCCCGGCGCCGAAGGCGCGGCAGCGGCCGTCGGCGGCGAGCATCGTCTTGCGGCTGAGGTGGACGTACTTGTCCGGGTGGACGGCGACGTTGACGCCGCCCGCGACGGCGTAGCCGCACTCGCCCCGGCGGATGCTCTCGCACGCCTGGTGCACGGCGACCAGGGAGGCCGAGCAGGCGGTGTCCACGACCACGCTCGGGCCCCGGAAGTCCCCGAAGTAGGAGACCTGGTTGGCGATCGAGGAGCGGTTGGCCAGCACCACCTGGTGGTTGCCGCGCGCCGACTCGGCGGCCGCGAGGACCGCGTAGTCGTTCCACATCACGCCGACGAACACGCCGACGTCGTGGCCCTGGCCGCCGAAGCGGGGGGCGGGCAGGCGCGCGGGCGGGTAGCCCGCGTCCTCCAGCGCCGACCAGGCGGTCTCCAGGAAGAGCCGCTCCTGCGGGTCCATGGAGCGGGCCTGCATCGGCGAGATCTGGAAGAACAGCGAGTCGAAGGAGGCGACGTCGGACAGGAAGCCGCCCCACCGGCTGTAACTGCGGCCCGGGGCGGCCGGGTCCGCGTCGAAGAGGGCGTCGGCGTCCCAGCGGTCGGCGGGGACCTCGCCCACGCAGTCCCGGCCGTCGGCCAGGTTCTGCCAGAACTCGTCCAGGTCGCGGGCCTGCGGGTAGCGCCCGCTGATGCCGATGACGGCGATGGGCTCGTCCCCTGCCGGGGCCGGGGCCGCAGCCGCGGCGGAGCGCACGGGGGCGGGGGCCGGAGCGGGCGCGGTGACGGGGGCGGGGGCCTGCGCCGGGGCGGAGACGGGTGCGGCGGCGGGTGCGGGGGCGGGGAACAGGCGTGCCACCGCGTCCGCGTGCTCGGCAAGGACGTGCGCCGCCAGCTCCTCGACCGTGCGGCACTCGAAGAACACCGTGCCGCGCAGGCCCGGGAAGTCCTTGCCGAGCAGCCTGTTCGACTCCATCACCAGGACCGAGTCCAGCCCGTAGTCGTCCAGCGGGACGCGGCTGTCGAGCCGCCCCGCGCGCAGCCCCAACACCTCGGACAGGACCTCGCCCAGGTGCTCCACGAGCCGGGCGCGCACGTCGGCGGCCGCGGCGACGGGCGGCTGGGCGGTGTGCGGTGCGGTGTCCGGTGCGGGCCGGTGGGCGGTACCGGTCGCGCCGTCCGGTTCCACCAGCGCCGCGTCCAGGGCCGCGGGCTCGCCCCAGGCCGGGACCAGCCACGGCGCCGGGACGGCGAAGGAGCCGGTGAACGCCGCCAGGCCCTGCTCGGCCGTGAGCGCCCGCATCCCGCTGCGCCGCGTGTACGCGGTCAGTTCGGCCGGGTTGACCAGATCGTCGACCCCGCCGACCGACCACAGCGGCCAGCCCAGGGACAGGCTCCGGCCGTGGCGCGCGCCCCGGGCGGCCCAGGAGTCGCGGAGCACGGTGTACAGGTCGGCGAAACGATTCGCGGTGGCGTAGCTGGCCGCGCCGAAGTCGCCGACCAGGGAGGAGACGGAGGAGAAGACCACGAACAGGTCGAGGGCGTCGTCCCGGGTCAGCCGGTCCAGGTGGACCAGGCCGCGGGTCTTGGCGGCCAGCACCCGGGCGAAGCGCTCGCGGTCGCCGTCGGTGGCCCGGCCGTCGTCCGCGACGCCCGCGAGGTGGAACACCCCGTGCGGGGCGCCGAAGCGCTCCCGGGCCGTCGCGAGGGCGGCGGCGAGGGCGGCGGCGTCGGCCACGTCGGCGCTCAGCGCCAGGACCTCGGCGCCGAGGTCGGTGAGGGCGCGCTGCCAGGCGAGGGCGTCGGCGTCGGGCTCGGAGCGGCCGACGAGCACGAGCTTCGCCCGGTGGGTACGGGCGAGGTGCTCGGCCAGCAGCCGGCCGATCGCGCCGTTGCCGCCGGTGATCACGTAGACGCCGTGTTCGCGCAGGGGCGTCCCGGTGCTCTGCCCGGTGGCGGTCGCGGCGGCGGCCTGCCGCAGGGCGCGCACCTCGCGCCCGCCGGTGGTGGTGCGGCGCGCCTCCAGACCGGCGGCGCGCGGGGCGGCGCGCAGCTCGACGGCGACGGCGGCGGCCCGACCGGCCGCGTCCAGGTCGTGCGGCAGGCCCAGGGTGAGCAGTTCGAAGCGGGCGGTGATCGGGCCGGTGGACCGGGCGAAGCCGGCCAGTGCGGCCTGCTCGGGGCGGTCCGCCCCGGCGTCCTGCGGGTGGACCAGCAGGCACCGGACGCGGCCGGGCAGCGTGCCCTCGGCGGTCGCGGTCAGCAGGCCGAGCACCTCGAAGCAGAGCGCTTCCAGCTCTTCGGGGCCCGCGCCCGGGCCGTCCTCGGCGTCCGGGGCGGACGCGGGGCGCAGGGCCGGGTCCCGCACCAGGGCGAGGTCGAGGCCGTGCTCGTCGGCGAGGTCGGCGAGCCGGTCCGTGCGGGCCTGCCCGAGCTCGGGTACCGCGACCACCCGGCGCCAGGCACCGGTCGCGGCCAGGGCGTCCACCAGGGCCGCGTCCTCGCCCAGCACGGCGAGGGTGCCGGGCAGCGCGGCGGCGTCCGCCGCCGCGGGTGCGGCGGCGGGGCGCCAGTACGGCTCGTAGAACCGGGCCTCGCCCGTGGCGGTGGCGTCGTCGGCGGCGGGAGCCGCCGCCACCGCCGCGGTGGCGGCCGAGGTGGCCGCCGCCGTCGGGGTGCGGCCCGCGAAGTCCCGTACGCGGGCCAGTACGCGGCCCTGCTCGTCGTGGACGTCGACCTCGAAGCGGCGGATGCCGGCGCTCTCGCCGATCAGGCGGGCGTGGGCGAAGCACACGGCGGGCAGCGGGGCGTGGGCCTCCAGCGCGCCGAGGCTGAAGGGGACCTCCAGTGCGCCGGGGCGCGGGGACTCGGTGCGACCGGCCCAGTGGCAGGCCCGCAGGGCTCCGTCGAGCAGGGCCGGGGGCAGGTCGGTGCCGAGCGCGGCGGGGTCGGTGCTCAGCCGGAGCAGTGCCTCCCCCGGTCCGGTGCGGATCTCGTCGATCACCTGGAAGGACGGGCCGTAGTGGAATCCCGCGGCCGTGTAGTCGGCGTAGGCGGCCTGCCGGTCGCGCACCGGGGCCAGTCGGCCGCGCAGGGCGTCGAGGTCGGCGGCGCCGGGCTCGACGGGGGCCGCGGGGACGGCGATGCCCTGGACGTGGGTGGTGCGGGCGTCCCCGGTGCGGGAGAAGACCTCGAAGGCCAGCCGGTCCCCGTCGGCCCGGAAGGCGGCGTACAGCGCCAGTTCGGCGGCGTCCGCGGGCAGTTCGACGGCCCGGCCCCACACGACCTCGCGCAGGGCGTGCCGCACGCCCGGTTCGGCGAGCGCGGCGGCGGTCCGTACGAACTCCAGCGTCGCGGCGCCCGCGAGGAGCGGGCGTCCCTCGATCACGTGGTCGCGCAGCAGGGCGTCGTCGGCGCGCAGGGTCTTGCGGAACCTGGCCTCGGCCACGGTGGACTCGTTGGCGTCGACCAGCGGGTGCAGAACGGTCGCGCCCGTCTCCGGGTGCGGGTCAAGGTCGAGCGGGATCCAGTAGCGCTCGTCGGCGAAGGGGTAGAGCGGGGCGCCGGTGCGGCGCGGGGCCGCGCCGGGGCGTCCCGCGTGCTCGGCGGCCCAGTCCACCTCGGCGCCGGTGAGCCAGCGCAGGGCCGCCGCGGCGAGCGGACCGTCCTGCTCGGACCCGGTGGCGCCGGTGGTCCCGGGCAACGGGCCGCCCTCGGCGTAGCGGCGCAGGGCGGCGACGATGTCGGCGCCGTCGGTGGCGAGCACCGCGAGCCGGACCGCCATGGCCTCGCGGCCGACCTGGGTGGTGAAGCAGAGGTCGGCGAGCGGGACCCGCTCGGCTTCGAGGAACCGCGCGGCGGTGTCGGCGTAGGCGCGCAGCCGCTCCTCGTCGCGGGCGGAGAGCAGGAAGAGCACGGGCTCCTCGACGCTCTGCTCGGCCGCGGGCGCGGCGGCGACCGGGGCGGGCTCGGGGGCCTCGCGCAGCACGAGGTGCGCGTTGGCGCCGCCCGCGCCGAAGGAGCTGAGGCCGGCCAGGCGGGGGCGGTCCCCGGCGGGCCAGGCTTCGGCGGTGCGCTGGACCCGGAACGGGGAGCGGTCGAAGTCGATGTTCGGGTTGAGTTCGGCGGCGTGCAGCGAGGGGACCCGCGTGCCGTGGGCGAACTGGAGCAGCACCTTGGTGAGTCCGGCCATGCCGGCGGCGGACTCCAGGTGGCCGACGTTGGTCTTGACCGAGCCGATCGGCCAGTGGCCGGGGGCGGTTTCGGACCCGTCGGCCGCGCGGTAGGCGGCGGTGAGGCCGGTCAGCTCGATGGGGTCGCCGAGGGCGGTTCCGGTGCCGTGGGCCTCGACGTAGCCGATCTCCCGCGGGTCCACCCCGGCCTGGGTCAGGGCGGCGGTGACGACGCGCTGCTGGGCGCGGGGGTTGGGCACGGTGTAGCCGTTGGTCCTGCCGCCGTGGTTGACGGCGCTGCCGAGGATGACGCCGTGGATGCGGTCGCCGTCGGCCAGGGCCCGGCGGTAGGGCTTGAGCAGGACGGCGCCGACGCCCTCGCCGGGCACGTAGCCGTCGCCGCCCGCCCCGAAGGCGCGGCAGCGGCCGTCGGAGGAGGGGAACCGGCCCTGGCTGAGGAAGGCGTACTTGTAGGGGTGGACCGAGACGTTGACGCCACCGGCGATCGCCAGCTCGCTCTCGCCGCGGCGCAGGCTCTCGCAGGCCAGGTGGATGGCGGTGAGCGAGGAGGAGCACATGGTGTCGAGCGCCAGGCTCGGGCCGGAGAGCCCGAGGGCGTAGCTGACCCGGTTGGCGATGGTCGCGAAGGAGGAACCGGTGAGCGGGCGGCCGCCGCGCAGCACGTCCACGGCGCCGTGGAACTGGTACTCGCCGTACATCACGCCGACGTAGACGCCGACGGGGGCGCCGGAGAGGTCGGCGCGGCGGTAGCCGGCGTCCTCCAGGACGTGCCAGGAGTTCTGGAGGAAGAGCCGCTCCTGGGGGTCCATCAGCTCCGCCTGGCGAGGGGAGATGCCGAAGAACAGCGGGTCGAAGCGGTCCACGTCGCGCAGGAACCCACCCCAACGGGTGTGCGCGGTACCGGGGTTGGCCGGGTCCGGGTGGTACCAGCGGTCGCGGTCCCAGCGGTCCTCGGGGATCTCGGTGATGCAGTCCCGGCCGTCGAGCAGGTTGGTCCAGAACTCGTCCAGGCCGTCCGCCATCGGGTAGCGGCCGGCCAGGCCGATGACGGCGATGGCCTCGTCGTCCCCGTCGACCGCGTCGGCCGCCGCGGCGGCGGGGGTCGCGGCCGCGCGGGCGGTGCGGGAGGTGCGGCCCGGGCGGGTGCGGGCGGGCGCGGCGGTGGCGGCCGGGCGGGGGGCGGGGGCCGCCGCGGAGGCCGACCGACCGGCGTGCGCGGCGAGCAGTTCGGCGGCGTGGTGCTCGGCGAAGTGGTCGGCGAGCTCGCCGAGGGTGGCGTACTCGAAGAACAGGGTCTTGGACAGTCCCTGGATGCGGCGGTCCAGTTCGCGGTTGAGCTTGGTGATCATCAGGGAGTCGATGCCGTAGCGGTCGAACGGGGCGTCCTCGGCGACCTCGGTCGCCACCAGCCCGGTCTCGGCCGCGATCAGCTCGCGCAGCATTGCCAGGGCGGCCTCGCGCGGGGCGGGGCCCTCGCCGCGCTCGGCGCCGTCGGCCGCCGCGTCCGCGGCCGCGGGGGCGGGAGCGGCGACCGGAGCGCCGAGCACGGTGGTGATCCGCGCGGTGTCCCCGTAACCGGCGACCACCGCGCCCGTGGTGGCGAGGGCCCGCCGCAGCAGGTCCAGGCCCGCCTCGGTGGGCAGGACCGCGAAGCCGGTGGTGGTGGCGATGTCGGCCGCCGCCTCGGCGCTCTGGCGCATGCCGCCCTCGGCCCACATGGGCCAGGCGACCGCGGTCGTGCGGCCGTCGCGCTCGGCGTGGGCCTCCATGTAGGCGTTGGCGTAGGCGTAGTCGCTCTGTCCGGCGGAGCCGATGTGCGCGGCGATCGAGGAGAAGGCGACGAAGAAGTCGAGCGGGTCCTCGGCCGTGGCGGCCTCCAGGGCGCGCAGCCCGGCCACCTTGGGGGCCAGTACCGCTTCCAGGTCCTCGGCGGACTTGGTGAGGGCGAAGCCGTCGCGCAGGACTCCGGCGGCGTGCACGACGCCGTGGAAGGGGCCGTGGAGCGTACGGGCCCGCGCCAGCGCGGCGGTGAGTTCCTCGGGGTCGGACACGTCGGCGCGGAGGTAGCTCACGCGCTCGTCGGCGGGTGCGGCGGCGGGCTCCTCGCTGCGGCCCAGGAGGACCACGCGGCAGTCGGCGTCGGCGGTCAGCCAGTCGGCGACGATCCGGCCGAGGCCGCCCGCGCCGCCGGTGACCAGGTAGTGGCCGCCGTCGCGGACGGGGACCGGCTCGGTGGCCGGGGCGGGTCGGTACGCGGGGAGGCGGCGGGCAGCGGCGGTGTGCAGCACCTCGGCGTCGCGGCCGGGGCCGGCGAGTTCGGCGGTGAGCGCCGCGGGTTCGTCCGCGTCCGCGGTCAGGCCCACGGCCTGCACGGCGAGCAGCGGGTTCTCGGCCCGCACGGTGCGGGCGAAGGCGGCCAGCGCGGCGCGCTCGGGGCGGGCCCCGGCCGCCTCGTGGCGGTGCACCAGCAGGATCCGCACCGGGGTCGCGGGGCGGCTGCGGAGCAGCTCGCGGACCAGGTCGAGGGCCTGACCGGCGGTGGGCTCGTCCACGACGACGGTGTCCGGGGCGGTGTCCGGGGCGCCGTCGGTGGTGACGTGTTCGGCGCCCAGGGAGCGCAGCAGGGCGTCCAGTTCGGTGCGGCGGGCCTCGTCCTCGGCCACGACGAGGGCCGTGCGGGGACGGTGGCCGGTCGGCTCGGCGGGGGCGTCGACCCAGTGGCGCACCAGCAGCTCCGCGGTGGGCCCGGTCGGCTGCGCGTCGTCCTTCAGGACGCGGACGGTGAGCCCGGCCAGGCGGGCCAGCACCCGGCCGTCGGAGTCGAGCAGGCTCAGGTCGGCGACGGCGGAGCGCTCGCCGGTGCGGCCCGCCTCGACGTGGGCCCAGCAGGCTCCGTCGACCGGCGCGTGGACGGTCAGTTCGTCGAGGGCGAGCGGCAGGAAGCCGTCGGCGGCGTCGCCGTAGGCACGGGAGAGCAGCACCACGAGGGCGTGCAGGGCGCCGTCCAGGAGGGCCGGGTTCAAGAGGGCGCCGTCGAGGGCCGCGCCCTCGGGCAGTTCGAGCATGGCGAGGACCTCGCCGTCGCCGAGGGCCACCTCGGCCAGGGCCCGCATCCGGGGACCGTAGTCGAGGCCGCGCTCGCGCAGCAGGGCGTAGCAGTCCTGGTGGGCGACGGCCTCGGGGCAGCGGTCGGCCGCGGCGGCGAGGTCGTACGGGGCGGCCGGGGCGGGCGCTCCGGGCAGGAGGGTTCCCGCGGCGTGGACGCGGTCGTCCTCGGCGATCTCGAAGCGGACCGGGTCGACCGGGTCCGTCAGGTCGTGCGCCGTCGCGTCCTGCTCCTGCTCCTGCTCCTGCCACAGCGAGACCAGGGCGGTCCGCGGGCCCTCGGCGTAGGAGAGCAGCTGCTCGAAGGAGACGTCGCGCAGCCGCACCGGGCCGTCGAAGGCCAGTTCGCCCGCGGCGCGCGCCAGTTCCAGGTGGCCCACGGCCGGCATGACGGGGGCGCCCGCGACGCGGTGGTCCGCGAGGTAGAACTCCTCGCCGGAGCGGGAGCTGCGCCAGGCCAGGGTGTCCAGGGTGGAGACGTTCTCGTCCAGCAGCGGGTGCGGTCCGCGGCCTTCGTGGTCGGGGGCGGCTTCGGCGGCGGGCGCGGGAGCGGTCATCCAGCAGCGCCGACCCTCGAAGGGGTAGGTGGGCAGCGGCACGCGGCCGCGCTCCTCGCCGTCGAACCAGGCCGTCCAGTCGATGTCGGCGCCGGCCTGCCAGGCGCGGGCGACGCCCTGCCAGGGGCCGTCGGAGACGCCGAGGACCAGGCCGCGGACCTCTTCCTGGGCGCTGCGCAGCGGGATGCCGGAGCCGCGCGCCGCCTTGGGGGCGGGGGCCTGCGGGGCGACGCCGTCGGCCAGGTCGAGGGCGCCGGTCACGCAGGCGGCCACGCGGGCCGCGAGGCCGTCGCCGTGGACGGCGACGGGACGCACGCCCCAGTCGAGCCAGAGTCGGCCGAGCGCGTACTGGAGGGCGAAGGCCAGCCCCCGCTCCCCCTGCTCGGCGGCGCCCGCGGCCAGGGCGGCGGCGTGGTGCGCGGCGAAGGCGGGTTCGGCGGCGGCCCATTCGGCCGCGAGCGCCTCGGCGCCCGGGACGTGCTCGGTGAAGGCGAAGGAGATCTCGGTGGCGCCGTGGCCGGTCGGGACGGTGGCGGCGCGCAGGGCCTCGGCCAGGGCGGCGCGGTCGGCGCCGTGGACGGCGAGGCGGAACTCGTGGGCGCGGCGGCCCACGGCCAGGGTGTAGGCGGTGTCGGCGAGCAGGGCCGCGGCGGCGTGCTCCTCGCCGGGGCCGTCCGTGCCGGTGTCGCCGGCGCCGTCGTCCAGGTGCCGCGCGAGCCGGTCGGCGGCGGTGCGCAGCGCGGTGGCGGTGCGGGCGGAGAGGACCAGGACCTGGCCGGGGCGCGAGGGGGCGCCGGTGGTGACGGAGGGGGCCTCCTGCAGCACGGCGTGCGCGTTGGTGCCGCCGATGCCGAAGGAGCTGACCCCGGCGCGCAGCGGGCCGTCTCCGGTCCAGGGCCGGGTCTCGGTGGTGACCGTGAAGGGGCCGGAGGCGAAGTCGATGGCGGGGTTGGGCGTGCGGTAGTTCAGCGTGGGCACCAGGGTCCGGTGGCGCATCATCAGCGCGGTCTTGATCACCCCGGCGACACCGGCGGCCGCGTCGAGGTGGCCGAGGTTGGACTTGACCGAGCCGATGGCGCAGAAGCCGGTGTCGGTGGTGCCGGCGCGGAACGCCCGGGTCAGGGCGGAGACCTCGACCGGGTCGCCGAGCCGGGTGCCGGTGCCGTGCGCTTCCACGTGGCTGATGGACCGGGGGTCGACGCCGGAGACGGCGTGCGCCTCGCGGATGACGGCGCTCTGTCCGGCGGCGCCGGGGGCGGCGTAACTGACCTTGCCGGAGCCGTCGTTGTTGGTGGCGGTGCCCTTGATGACGGCGTGGATGGTGTCGCGGTCGGCGATGGCGTCGCTGAGCAGCTTGAGGACGAGGACGCCGACGCCGTTGCCGAGGACGGTGCCGCTGGCGTCGGCGTCGAAGGTGCGCACGTGCCCGTCCTGGGAGAGGATCGCGCCCTCTTCGTAGAGGTATCCCTTCTCCTGGGGGAGCTTGATGGTGACGCCGCCCGCCAGCGCCATGTCGCATTCGCCGTTGATGAGGCCCTGGCAGGCCAGGTGGATGGCGACGAGGGAGGTGGAGCAGGCCGTCTGGACGGTGTAGGCGGGGCCCTTGAGGTCGAGCTTGTACGCCAGCCGGGTGGCGAGGAAGTCCTTGTCGTTGCCGACCATCACGGCGAAGTGGTTCGAGGTGGTGCTCTGGTCGACGTGGGGCAGGACCTGCTGTTGCAGGTACGTGTTGATGGCCGCGCCCGCGTAGACGCTGATCAGCCCGTCGTGGCGGGCGGGGTCGTAGCCCGCGTGCTCCAGCGCGGCGTGTCCGGCGGTCAGCAGGATCCGGTGCTGGGGGTCGGTGAACTCGGCTTCGGCCGGGGTGAATTCGAAGTAGCCGGTGTCGAAGAGGTCGACGTCGGGCAGTACGCCGTGGGCCGGGACGTAGTCCGGGTCGTCGAGCAGGCGGCGGGGCACTCCGGCGGCGGCGAGCTCCTCGCGGCTGAAACGGGTGACTCCCTCGCGGCCCTCGCTCAGCAGCCGCCAGAAGGAATCGAGATCGTCGGCGCCGGGGAAACGCCCGGCCATGCCGATGATCGCGACATCCGTGTCGTTCACCATCGGACCTTCGGGGCTGCTCACTGACCCAACTCTCCCTTTCGCTGGCCTGACCGGATGGGGACAGGCGAATCGCTGATGAATTCCGGCACGACCCCATGATCCCCACACATTTCATGCGGGTCCGACAATGGGCGTTGAATTCTGCCGGTGCCCGGCACGGGCGAAACCGGCGAAATGGACAGGAGGAAACTCCTGGTTGACAAAAGGCATGACCATAGAGCACCTACCGGCTGCTGCCGATGGCGTCACATAGAGGAAAGTCCCTGGCGGCTACGCCACTGGAGAGAAATCGGGGCCTGTCCCCGTCGAAATACCGCACAGCTTCACTGTGATCCCCCGAAAAGCCCGTCGGCATGAATGCCGATTCCGTCACCCCGTAGCTCCGGGTCCCAGTCGGTGAACCCGCTACCGAGTCAACTCGGACTCGGCTAGTTGGAGCCTAGAGGAGTGATCGTCGGGGTGCAACGAAAAACGATCAGAGAATGATCTTCCTCTGACCGCTTTGTCCGGAGCGAATCCCTCCGGCTTTCACCCAACGACTTTCGGCCACCCCCGCATCGGGGGTGGCCGAAAATCTACTCACGTGCCGGGAGTCAGGACCGGGCGGCGGCCTCCCTCAGCCGCACCAGGGCGGCGTCCGGGGACGCCGCGATCGCGCCCAGCAGCCGCTCGTACCCCCGGGCCAACCGCTCCGCGGTCCCCCGGGCGAACAGGTCCGTGCTGTATTCCAGGTAGCCCTCCAGGGCGCCGCCGGCGTCCTGGAGCACCAGGTTGAGGTCGAACTTCGTGGTGCCCGGCCGGGCCGGCAGGTACCGGACGGCGAGCCCGCCGGGCTCCGTTCCCGACCCGTCCTGGGCCGCCGCGGGCTCCCCGGCGGGGGCGGGCAGCAGGTTGAACATCACCTGGAACAGCGGGGAGTGCGCCGGGTCCGGCTCGGCGATCAGGGAGCGCACGAGATCGGAAAAGGGCAGGTCAAGGTGGGTGTGAGCGTCGGCCGTGGCCTCCCCGGCGTCGGCGAGCAGCTCGGTGAAGGAGCGCTGCGGGTCCACGTCCAGCCGCATCACCAAGGTGTTGGTGAAGTAGCCGACGACCTGCTCCAGTTCGGGCGCGGGTCGGTTGGCGACCGCCGTTCCGACGGCCAGTTCGCGCTCGTCGGTGCACCCGCCCAGCAGGACGGCGTACGCCGACAGCAGGCTCATGTAGAGCGTGGCGCCGCGCTCGCGGCCCAGCCTGCGCAACCCGTCGGCGGTCCCCGCAGGGACGCGGACCGGGACCGAGGATCCCTGGTAGGTCTTCACCGGGCCGCGCGGGTAGTCGGTGCGCAGGGCGGTCGCGGCGGGCAGCCCGGCCAGGCGGCCGCGCCAGTACTCCCGCTGCCGTTCCAACTCCGCAGCGTCAACGGCCGATTGCTGCCAGTGAGCGAAATCGGCGTACGACAGCGCCGGGGCGGCCCGTCGCGGTTCCCGGCCGCCGATGAATTGCCGGTAGGAATCCATCAACTCGGCCAGGACCAGATTTACCGACCAACCGTCGAAGATTCCCCACGGCCGGGTGAGTACGGCGACGTGCGCGTTTTCCGACAGGGCGATCAGGTGCGCCCGCAGGGCGGCCGGGGCGTCGGGCGCGAACGGGCGCAGTCGTTCCGCCGCGGCCCAGGTCTCGGCCTCCTCCTCGTCCCCGGCCGCCAGCACCGGCACGGTGAACCCGGCCGCCGCATGGACCCGCTGGGTCCAGACCCCCTCGTGTTCCGTGTAGCCGGTGCGCAGGATCGGGTGCCGTTCGACCAGGGACCGGACGGCGCTCGTGAAGGCACCGCGGTCGAGCGGGCCGTCGATCCGGAAGGCGAGCTGCACGTTGTCGTGCGCCTCGGCGAGGTGGCCGGGGCGGTTCAGGAACCACAGGTCCCGCTGTTGCAGGGCCAGCGGGGCCCGCGCGCCGACCGCCGTGGCGCCGTCCACCGGGACGAGCGGGGGCGCGGTCCGCGCCGGGGCGCTCCCGCCCTCGCCCGCCGCGCTCCGGTCGGTCGCGGACCGCTCGAGCGCGGCGGCCAGTTGCTCCAGCGTGGCACCGGTGAAGACCAGCTTGAGCGGGAGTTCGGCGCCCGTCTCCTGCTTCACGCGCAGGGTGAGCCGGGTGGCCAGCAGGGAGTGCCCGCCCAGGTCGAAGAAGCTGTCCCGCAGGCCCACGCGGCCGACCCCGAGGAGTTCGCCGACGATCCGGCACAGGGTCCGTTCGGCGTCGGTGCGCGGCTCGACGTACTCGCCCTTGGCCACGTCGTCTTCGCCGGGCGCGGGCAGCGCCCGCTTGTCCACCTTGCCGTTGGAGGTCAGGGGCAGCTCTTCGAGGATCACGAAGGCGCTGGGGACCATGTACTCGGGCAGCGAGCCGGCGAGGTGCTCCTTCAGCATCCGTGCCATGGCGGGGCCGAGCAGGCCGAGCTGCGGGGAACTCGCCTGCTGGGCGGCGCGGTAGGGGGAACGCGCCCGCACCCGGGGCAGTTCGCCCCGGCCGAACACCAGGTCCAGGCCCTCCGGCCGGTCCTGGGACCAGGTGGCGGCCACCCGGTGGCCCAGGGATTCGGCGTACCTCAGGACGTCTTCGAGCTCCCGCACCCCTTCGGCGGCCCGCGCGGACAGGCCCGCGCCGTGCGGCGGCGGGGGGACCTCGCGGGTGGCGGGCCAGCGGGCCAGGTCCTCGTGGAGGCGGACGTCGTCGGCGACCCGGGGGTTGGTCAGGCCGCTGACCCCGAACCGCTCGGGCAGCGCGCTCGCGCCGCCGTCGAGCAGCGCGCGCAGCGCGGCCGGGCCGTCGGCCTCCAGCCAGGGGTGGCCGGGGTCCGGGGCGGTGGCGGTGGCGCCCTTGGTGAGCAGCGCGTCGTAGTGGTGGGCCGGCTCCTCGCCGTCGCCGTCGCCGCGCCGCAGCAGCAGGTCGACGGCGCCGAGCTCGGGGAACCGCTCGGTGAGGGAGGCGAACCAGCTGGGGCTCAGCAGGAGTTCGGACTCCGCCCGGCGGCGGTCCTGCACCCGGGCCCGCAGGGCCCCGGCGGTGGTGCCCGCGGTGGCGTCGGCCAGCTCCGCGGCGCACAGCCGCGCCGGGAACAGGTCGAGGTTGCGGACGCCGCCGATCAGGATGCGCCCGCCCTCCTCCAGCAGCGGCAGCAGGCGGGCGAGCGTCTCCTCCAGGTAGGGGCGATTGGGGAAGTACCGCACGACCGAGTCGAGGACGATCGTGTCGAACCGGGCCCCGGCGAGCGGGCCGTTCGAGGGATCGGTGACGCTCAGAGCGTCACCGTGGACCAGGGACACGTGGGTCCAGCCGCGGCGCTCCGCGAGTCGGCGCACCGCGTCGAGGGCCGGTGCGCTGACGTCGACGACGTGCACCGCCTCGCACTCCTCGGCGTAGTGCCGCAGCAGGTCACCGGCGCCGCAGCCGATCTCCAGCAGGCGCTTGGGCCGCAGGTCCCCGACGGCGCGGGCGAGCGCGCCCCGCGCCCCGTCGGCCGCGGGCGGCGCCGGGTCGGCGGTCGCGGAGGCGGCGTACCGCTCGTCGAAGGTCCGCCGCCACCGCTCGAGGTGGGCGGCGTCCTGTTCCCGGGCCGCCTCGTCGAGCCACCGGGGGGTGGGGCGGGCGTAGGCGACCAGGGTGGTGGTCTCCCCCGAGGCCCGGGGGACGACGACGGCGCTGTGCACGGCGGGGTGCGCGTGCAGGGCGTTCACGATCTCGCCGGGTTCGATCCGGAAGCCGCGCACCTTGACCTGGTCGTCGGCGCGGCCGAGGTACTCCAGGGTGCCGTCCGGCATCCGGCGGGCCAGGTCTCCGGTGCGGTACATGCGCTCGCCCGGGGCCCCGAAGGGGTCCTCGACGAAGCGCTCCGCGGTGAGGTCGGGCCGACCCAGGTAGCCCAGGGCCAGGCAGGTCCCCGCGAGGTAGAGCTCCGCGGCCACGCCCACCGGGACCGGGCGGCGCCGGTCGTCCAGGACGTGGGCGCGGGTGTTGGCGACGGGGTGGCCCAGCGGCGCCGCGGCGGGCCATGCGCCGACGTCCTCGGGCAGGGTCGCGGCGGTGGCCACGTGGGTCTCGGAGGGGCCGTACTGGTTGTGCAGCCGCAGCCACGGCCGGTCGGCGTGGAACTGCCGTACCTGCGCGGTGAGCTGGAGGGCCTCGCCGGCCTGGAGGACGTGGCGCAGGGCGGTGAGTTCCAGGCCCTGCGCGGTGGCGGCCTCGTAGACGGCGGCGATCACCACGTTGGGGGCGAAGAACTCCGTGATCCGCTCGTGGTCCAGCCAGCGCGCGAGCTCGGCGGGGTCCACCCGGACGTCCGCGGCGGGCACGCACAGGGTCTTGCCGTGCAGCAGGGCGTTGAGCAGCTCGTACTCGGACATGTCGAAGCTGACCGCGGCGAACTGCGCCACCCGCGAGCCCGGTTCGGCCGGGAAGACGGACCGGGACCAGGCGAGCAGGTTGGTCAGCACCCGGGCCGGCAGGACCACGCCCTTGGGCCGTCCGGTGGAGCCGGAGGTGTAGACGACGTAGGCGGGCGTCTCGGGGGTCAGCGGGCCGGTGCGCTCCTGCGGCCGGGGGTCGTCGGCCGCGGCGTCGGCGAGCAGGGCCAGGGTGGCCGGGTCGTCCAGGACCAGGAGCGGGGCGCCCGGCAGCGCGGGGGCCGTGGCCCGGTCGGTGAGGACCACGGCGGGCCGGGTGTCGCCGAGGATGAAGTCGATCCGGTCCTGCGGGTACTCGGGGTCGATGGGCAGGTAGGCCGCGCCGGACTTGAGGACGGCGAGGAAGGCGACGATCGCCAGGCTGCCGCGGGGCAGGGACACCCCCGCGTAGGTGTCGGGTCCGACGCCGCGGGCGATGAGGACCCTGGCCAGCCGGTTCGCCCGCTCGTTGAGCTGCGCGTACGTCAACTCGTCGCCGCCGGGCGCGCTGACGGCGAGGGCGGCGGGGGTGCGGGCCGCCTGGCGCTGGACCAGCTCCCCCAGCGGGACGTCGGTGACGGGCGCCGTCGGCCCGCCCCCTTCGGTGAGCAGCCGGTGGAGTTCGGCCGCGGGCAGGACCGGTACGTCCAGCGCGGCGGTCCGGGCGCCGTCGCCGTCGGCGAGGGCGGCGGTGATCCCGGCCAGTGCGCTCTCCAGGTAGTCGGCGACGGCCTCGCACGCCACCTGCTCGTCGGCCTGGACGTCCAGCGAGAGCTCGGTGCCGAAGTCGTCCAGGGAGACCACGAGGGGGTAGTTGATGCCGTCGGCGGCGGAGAGGAAGCGCACGCCCCGGCCGTCGGTGAGGGCCTCGGCGGCCTCGCCGTGCCCGGCCTCGAAGTGCCGGAAGTTCGCGACGGCGCTGAAGAGCGGTGCGTCGCCCGCCAGTGCGCTGCAGCGCTGCGCCAGCCCGAGCGGGGTCTGCTCGTGGTCGATCAGGTCCTTCAGGCCGGTGTCGACGTCGGCGATCAGCTCGCGCACGGTGCGCTCGGCCAGCCGGGTCCGCAGGGGCAGGGTGTTGATGAAGTTGCCGAGCATCCGCTCCACCCCGGGCACGCCCTGGAGCCGACCGGACAGGATGGTGCCGAAGACGACGTCGTCGCGCCCGCTGGTGGCGGCCACGACCCGGGCCCAGGCCGCGTGGAAGAGGCTGGCGGGAGCGATCCGCAGCCGCTGGGCCTGGGTCCGGATCTCCCGGGTGAGGGCGTCGGGCAGGGCGCGGCGCAGTCGGCGGACCCGGCTGGTGTCGCCGTGCACGTCGGTCAGTCCGAAGGGGGTGGTCGGTTCGGTGACGTCGCCGAGCATGGCGCGGAAGTGGCCCTCCGCGTCGGCGTCGTCCTGCCGGTTGCGGGTGTGGGCGACGAAGTCGCGGTACGGGGCGGGCGGGGCCAGGAGGTCGGCGCGGTCCGCCATGTGCAGGGCGAGTTCGTTCAGGGTGAGCCGGAGCGAGGTGGCGTCCTCGATCAGGTGGTGGGCGCTCAGCAGCAGGTAGCGGCGGCCGGAGCCGGGGTCCTCGGCGACGGTCAGGCGCAGCAGCGGGGCGCGGTCGATCTCCAGGTTGTCGGGCCGCTCCAGCAGGGCGAGGGCCTGCTGCTCGGCGTCCCGCTCCGGGTCGAGGAGCAGGCGCCGTACGGGCAGGGTGGCGCGGCGGTGGACGACCTGGACGGGCGCGGGCAGGCCGTCGGTGACGACGGCGGTGCGCATGACGTCGTGCCGGTCGACGACGGCTTGCAGGGCGCGGGTGAAGGCGGCGCAGGCGGCCTCGTCCTCGGCGACGTAGAGGGTCGAGACCAGGTAGGGGTCGTTGTCCGGGTCCAGCAGGCGGTGGAAGAGGATGCCCTCCTGGGTGGCGACCAGGGGGTAGACGTCCTGGACGTCGGCCGCGCCGCCGGGGACGGTGGCGACGACCGCGTCGATCTGCTCCTGGGTGAGCTCGACCAGCGGCAGCAGTTCCGGGGTGATCCGCTCGCAGCCGGTCGGGATCCGGTTCGGCGGGACCTCGTACGCCTCGGCGGGTCCGGCCGCGTCCAGTGCGGTGGCGAGCTCGGCGAGGGTCGTGGCGCCGAAGACGGCGCGCACGGAGGCGCGCAGGCCGTGCTCGGCGAGGCGGGCCACCAGCACGGTGATGAGGAGCGAGTGGCCGCCGAGGGCGAAGAAGTTGTCGCCGGAGCCGATCCGGTCGCCGTCGAAGCCGAGGAGTTCGGCCCACAGACCGGCGAGCAGCCGCTCGGTGGGAGTGGCCGGGGCGGTGTACTCCCGCTGCGCGAAGGCCTCGATGTCGGGGACGGGCAGGGCCCGGCGGTCGAGCTTGCCGTGGGCGGTGACGGGCAGCTCGTCGAGGACGACGAAGGCGCCGGGCACCATGTACTCCGGCAGGGTCGCCTCCAGGTGCCGGACGAGCTCGGCGCGCAGGGCGGCCTCGTCCGCCGCCGGGGCGAGGGCGTCGTCGAGGACGGGGTAGGCCACCAGCCGGGGGCTGCCGGGCTGGTCCTCGCGGACGATGACGGCGCAGGCGCGGACCGCGGGGTGCTCGGTCAGCCGGTGTTCGATCTCGCCCAGCTCGATCCGGAAGCCGCGGAGCTTGACCTGGTCGTCGGCGCGGCCGAGGTACTCCAGCGTCCCGTCGGGCAACCAGCGGGCCAGGTCGCCGGTGAGGTACATGCGGGCGTCGGGGTCCGTCGCGAACGGGTCCGGTACGAAGCGCTCGCGGGTCAGCTCCGGCTGGTGCAGGTAGCCGCGGGCCAGGCCCGTACCGGCGATGTACAGCTGGCCGACGCAGCCGACGCCCTGGGGGCGCAGGGCCTCGTTCAGGACGTACAGGCGGATGTTCTGGATCGGGCGGCCGATGGGGACCAGGCGCGGGGCCGGACCGGCGGGCACGGTCCAGTGGCTGACGTCGACGGCGGCCTCGGTGGGCCCGTACAGGTTGTGCAGCGGGGCCGGGTGGCGGTCGTAGTGGCGGGCGCACAGCTCCGGGGGCAGGGCCTCGCCGCTGCAGAACACCTGGCGCACGGAGGTGCAGGCGGACCAGTCGGGCTCCGCCACGACGGAGCGCAGCATGGAAGGCACGAAGTGCAGGGTGGTGACCCCGAACTCGCGCACCGCGGAGACCAGGTAGGCGGGGTCCTTGTGGCCGCCGGGCGCGGCGACGGCGAGCCGGGCGCCGAAGAGCAGCGGCCAGAAGAACTCCCACACCGACACGTCGAAGCTGTAGGGGGTCTTCTGCAGGACGACGTCGTCCTGGTCGAGCCGGTACTCGTTCTGCATCCACTCGATGCGGTTGACGGCCGCCCGGTGCTCGATCATCACGCCCTTGGGGCGGCCGGTGGAGCCGGAGGTGTGGATGACGTACGCCAGGTTGCCGGGGCCGAGGCCGAGCGCGGCGGCGGGCAGGTCCTGCTCGGACAGGTCCTCGGCCGCGCGGCCGGACCGGTCGCGGACCGCGCCGTCGCGGTCGAGGGTGAACAGGTCGGCGGCGCCGTGCAGCGGGGCCGGGTCCAGGTGGGGCTGGGTGAGGACCACGCGGACGCCGGAGCTCTCGACGAGGTCCTCGATGCGGGCCGCCGGGTAGGACGGTTCGATCGGCATGTAGGCGCCGCCCGCCTTGAGGATGCCGTAGATCCCGGCCACCATCTCGGCGGACCGCTCCGCGCTGAGGCCGACCAGGGTGTCCGGGCCCACTCCGCTGCGGCGCAGCGCGTCGGCGACGCGGTTGGCCCAGGCGTTCAGCTCGGCGTAGGTCCAGGTGCGGTCGGCGTCGACGAGCGCGGTCCGGCCGGGGTGGCGGGCCGCGCGGGCCTCGAAGAGCTCGTGCAGGCAGCGGTCGGCGGAGAAGGGGCGGTCGGTGTCGTTCCATCCCCGGACGACCTGCTCCCGCTCGGCCTCGTCGAGCAGCGACAGGCCCGAGAGCCGGGCCCCGGGGTCGGCGGTGAGGGAGCCGAGCAGCTCGCCGAAGTGGCCGGTGAACCGGCGGATGGTGTCCGGGTCGAAGAGGTCGGTGTTGTACTCGACGGTCCCGGCGAGTCCGTCCGGGGTCTCGCGCAGGTCGAGGGTGAGGTCGAACTTGGTGACGCCGAGGTCGAACTCGATGGCCGACACGAGGAGTTCACCGAGCCGCGCCGTGCGCTCGGTCTGCGCCTCCTGGAGCACCAGCATGGTCTGGAAGACCGGCGAGTGGCTGAGGCTGCGCTCCAGCTGGAGCGCGTCGGCCACCGCCTCGAAGGGCACGTCCTGGTGGTCGTAGGCGGCCAGCGCGGTCCGCTTGACCTGGGCGAGCAGCTCGGGGAAGGCCGGGTCGTCCGACAGGTCGGCGCGCATGACGAGCGTGTTGGCGAAGAACCCGATGAGCCCCTCCACCTCGATGCGGTTGCGGCCCGCGACCACGGTGCCGACGGCGATGTCGCTCTGGCCGGTGTAGCGGTTCAGGACGACGGAGTAGGCCGCCAGCAGCGTCATGTAGAGGGTGGCCTCGTGCCGCGCGGCGACCTCGCGCAGCCGCGCCAGCAGGTCGGGCGGGAGCAGGAAGCCCGCCCGGGCCCCCCGGTACGTCTTGACCGCGGGGCGTTCGCGGTCGGCGGGCAGGGTCAGCCGCGGGTCGACCCCGGCGAGCTGCTCCTTCCAGTAGGCGGTCTGCCGGGTCTGCTCCGCGCCCTGCAACCACTGGCGCTGCCAGAGCGCGTAGTCGGCGTACTGGACGGGCAGCGGGGCGAGCGGCGAGGGCAGTCCGGCGGCGAACGCCTCGTAGAGGGCGCTCAGGTCGCGGATGAGGACGCCGACCGACCAGCCGTCGGAGACGGCGTGGTGCATGGTGATCAGCAGTACGTGCTCCCGCTCGGCCTCGCACAGCAGCCGGACCCGGATCAGCCGGTCGTGCTCCAGGTCGAAGGGGGTGGCCGCCTCCGCCGCGCAGATCCGGGCCAGTTCGGCCGGATCGGCGAGGTCCGCCTCGGCGACGGCGAAGTCGCCGCCGTCGCCGATCAGCTGGTGCGGGACGCCGTCGCGGTCGGCGAAGCGGGTGCGCAGCGCCTCGTGGCGGCGCACCAGCTCGGCCAGGGCCCGCCGCAGGGCGGGGCGGTCCAGCGGACCGCTCAGCCGGGTCGCGACGGGGATGTTGTAGGCGGCGCTGCTGCCGTCCAGCTGGGCGAGGAACCACAGCCGCTGCTGCGCGAAGGAGAGCTGCGCGGGCCCGTCGTCCTCCCGGGGCAGCAGCGGGACGTCGTCGATCCGGCCGAGGGCGGTGAGGTCGACGCCCTGTTCGCGCAGGAGCGCGATCAGGGCCCGGCGGCGCTTGGCGGGCAGCGAGTTGATGGTCCGGAGCAGGTCCGGTCCGGTGGAGTGCGTGGTGGTGCTCATCGTGGTCCCCTCGCCCTAGTTACCGACGCCCAGGGCGTCCAGCTCGTCGTCCGTCATGTTCTCGATGCGGCTGAGGCTCTCGAGGATCGTGTGCACGTCCGCGGCGCCGATGGCGGCGGCCGCGGGCCGGTCGGCCGGCAGGCGGCGGCGGAGCTCGGCGGCCATCACGGTCAGCTTCGGCGCGTCGAAGACGGCCTGTACGGGCAGTTCGACGCCGGTGCGCTGCTTGATCAGGTTGATCAGGCGGGTCGCCATCAGCGAATTGCCGCCGAGGGAGAAGAAGTTGCTCGCGCCGCCGAGCCGGGAGGGCTCGATCTGGAGCACCTCGGCCCACGCGGAGGCCATCAGGGACTCGGCGTCGGCCCCACCCTGGTCCGCGGCCGGTACCGGACCGGCTGCGGGGGCGGACGCGGGTACCGGGCCCGGTGCCGGTGCTCCGGCGGGCGTGCGGCCGACCCAGTAGCGGCCCGTCTCGAAGGCGGTCGCGGGCAGCGGCACCAGTCGGCGGGGGCCGCCGTGCAGCGCGGGCCACGCGACGGTGGCGCCGTGCACCCACAGCTGGGCGAGGCTCTCCAGGTCCCCGTCGGCGGCCAACCCGGCGAGGAGGGCCTCGCCCCGGGAGCCGGAGATCACCGCGGCGAAGGGGCCGCCGTCCTCGTCCGCGTTGCCGCGGTGGACGGTGGCGAGGTCGGCGGAGGCGGCGTGAGCGTCCGCGGCATCGTCGGCGGCCAGGTGGTGGGCGAGGGCGTCACGGAGCTCCTGCGCGGAGCCCGCGACCACGGCGAGCCGTTCGGGCAGCGCCTCCCGGCCGACCTGGGTGGTCCAGGCGAGGTCGGCGAGGTCCACGGGGCCGGCCTCGAGGTGGTCGTGCAGCCGCCGGGCGGCGGTGCGCAGCCCCTCGGGGTGACGGGCGGAGACCACCACGAGCTGCGGTCCGGCCTCCCGTGCGTCCCCCGCGTCGCCGGTGTCGGACGCGCGCGGCGGCGCCTCCTCGATGACGAGGCTCACGTGGCTGCCGCCCGCGGCGACCGAGTTGACCAGGGCGAGCAGGGGCGCGGGGCGGCCGGGGGCCGTACCGGGCGCACCCGCCGTGCCCCGGGGCTCCCAGGCGGTCAGCGCGTCGCACAGCACGAGCGGACCGGCGGCGAGGTCCAGGTTCGCGTTGGGCTCCCCCGCCTCGACCAACGGCGCGAGCTCCCGGTGGCGCAGCTGCAGGACGACCTTGGTCAGCTGGGCGATGCCGGAAGCGGCCTCCGGGTGCCCGAGGTTGGACTTGACGGTGCCCACGGCGACCGGGGCATCGGCCGCGGCGAACACCTCGCGCAGGGCTCCCACCTCGACCTCGTCGGAGAAGGTGGTGCCGTTGGCGGCGGCCTCCACGTATCCGATGGAGCCGGGGGCGACCCGGGCGCGCTCCAGCGCCCGTCGCATCACCTTCACCATGCTGCGGTGGCTCGGCGTCATGAAGCCGTTGGACCGGCCGCTGTGCAGGGAGGCCGTGCCCCGGATGACGGCGAGGACCGTGTCGCCGTCGCGCCGGGCGGCGGCCAGCGGCTTGAGCAGGACGGCGCCGACGCCCTCGGCGGGCAGGTAGCCGTCCCCGTCGCGGAAGCTGCGGCTGCCCGGGTGGCTGCCGAGGAACTGCATCTCGGACAGGGCCACGTACTTGTCCGGGTGGACCGTGAGGTTCACCCCGCCCGCGACGGCCAGTTCGCTCTCCCCGCGCAGCAGGTCGGCGCAGGCCAGGTGGACGGCCATCGCCGAGGACGTGCACATGCTGTCGACGGCCAGGCTCGGGCCTTCGAGGCCGAAGAAGTGCGAGACCCGGTTGGCGATCATGTTGTAGGAGGAGGAGGCGGTCAGGGCCGCGAGCGCGGGTTCCGTGTCCTCGGCCCGGTACATCTGGTAGGCGGATCCGACGTACACGCCGACCCGGCGTCCGTGCCGCCGCTCGATGACCTCCTGGGTCACTCCGCTCTGCTCGAAGAGGTGCCAGACGGTCTCCAGGAAGAGCCGCTGCTGCGGGTCCATCACCGCGGCCTCGCGGGGCGAGATGCCGAAGTGCAGGGGGTCGAAGCGGTCGATGCCGTCGAGGAAGGCGCCCCACTTGCCGCGGCTGGTGCCGGGGGTGTCGGGGGCTCCGGAGTACCGCTCGTGGTCCCAGCGGTCGGCCGGCACCTCGGTGACGGAGTCCCGGCCCGCGCGCAGGTTGGCCCAGAAGGCCTCCAGGTCGGGGGCGTCCGGGTAGCGCCCGGTGATGCCGATGATCGCGATGGCGTCGCGGTCCCGGTCACCGGCGGGGTCACGGTCGGCTTCCGCGGTACGGACCTCGGTACGGGCGCCATCGGTACGGGCGTCGGGCGTACGGGCCTCGGGCGTACGGGCCTCGGCGGCGTGCGACTGCTCCGGGACCGGCGCCGGGGCGGGCTCGGGTGCGGGGGCGGCCGCCGGGGTCGGGCGCTGCGCGCCGGACCGGGCCGGGGGCTCGCCGATCAGCGCGCGCAGCTCCGCCGGGTGCTCGCCGAGGAGGTGGCGGGCGAAGCCGCGGACCGTCTGCACCTCGAACAGCAGGGTCCGGGGCAGCGGGCCGAAGGTGTCCTCCAGGCCGGAGACGAAGTTCACCGCGAGGACGGAGTCCATCCCGTACCGCTCCAGCGGCGTGTCCACGGCCAGCCGTTCCGGGCGGAGCCCCAGGGCCGTGGCGAGCTGTCGTCGCAGGTGCCCGACCGCCCGCTCCTCCAGGGCGGCGTCCGTCTCGGGAGCCAGGGCGCCCGGCGCAGCGGGCGTGCTCGCGGCGGGAGCCGGGGCGGTCGGAGCGGTGCGGCCGGTGAGTCCGGCCGGCAGCCGCTCACGACGGCCCGAGACCACCAGCAGTCGCCCCGCGTCGAGGCCGTTCTCCCCCGGAGCCTGGGCGACCCGGAGGGCCGCCAGGCCGCGGGGGGTGTCCAGCGGGGTCAGGCCCGTACCGGCCAGGAGGTCGCGCACGGCGGCGTCGGCCCCCATGCCCCCCTCGTCCCAGAGCGGCCAGGCGACGGACACGGTGTGCCCGCGCCGCAGGCCGGACTCGACCAGGCGGTTGCGGTGGGCCGCGTAGGCGTCCATGAACCCGTTGGCGGCGGCGTAGTCGGCCTGGCCGGGGTTGCCGAAGGTACCGCTGATCGACGAGAAGCAGAGGAACGCCTCCAGCGGCTGGTCCCGGGTCGACTCGTCGAGGTGGACGAGCCCGGCGACCTTGGGGGCCAGGACCCGCGCCAGCTCCTCGGGGCTCTTGCGGACCACGAAGTTGTCCGCGACCACTCCGGCGCTGTGCACGATGCCCGTCAGGGGGCCGTGGTTGTCGGCGACGTGGGCGAGCAAGCGGGCCACCGCCTCGCGGTCGGCCACGTCGGCGCGCTGGTAGTCCACCGTCAGCCCGGCCTCGCGCAGGGTCCGCAGGGCCTCCCGTCGGTCCGCGTCCAGCGGGGAACGGCCGGTCAGCACCACGGTGGCGCCGGTGGCGGACGCGGCGATCTCGCGGGCCACGATCAGGCCGAGGCCCCCGGCGCCGCCGGTGATCAGGTACACCCCGTCCGGGCGCCACGGCCGGGCCGCGGGCCGGGGCGCGGTGAGTTCGGCCAGCTCCGCGACGAGCCGGTGGCCGCCGCGGTGGCGCACCTCGGGCTCGGGGTCGGACACGGCCTCGGCGATCAGCCGGGCCGCGACCTCGTCCGGTGCGGCGCCGTCGAGGCACTCCACGAGCTGGGTGCGCAGCCGCGGGTTCTCCAGCCGCGCGGTCCGCAGCATCCCGCCGAGCCCGCCGAAGCAGGCGCGCGGGTCGTGATCGGTGTCCCGTCCGGCGTCGCCGACGAGCACCACCTGGAGCAGTTCGGGCCCCCGCACCCCGCGCTCCAGCAGCTCGCGGACGATCCCGAACAGGCGCCCGGCCAGGCCGGTGTACTGCTGGGCCGCCGAGCCCTCGACCGGCTCCAGGAAGCGACACCCGGTCTCCGTCGGCAGAGCGGCCTCGAGGGCCTCGCGCTCGGCGGCGCCCGGCCGCCCGATCACCACGACGTGGCGCGCCGCGAACTCCGCGGGAACCGGGTTCTCCTGCGGGGTCCCGGACGGCGTGCGGTCGGGGGCGCGGTCGGTCCAGACGGGGCGCAGCAGCAGCACCTCGTCCGCATCGGCCGAATCGGATCGCGGCGTTGCCGCCAGCGACTGCGGCGGCTCCGCGGGCTGTTGCCCGGACTGCCGGTGCGGCTGCTGGTGCAGCGGTACGCCGAGGACCTCCTCGCCCAGTCGGCACAGGTCCCGGGCGAAGGGGTAGCCGGGGAGGCCGATCCGGCGGGCGGGCGGCAGGAAGGCGTGGGCCGCCTCCCAGTCCACGGCCGCCCCGTCGGCCCACAGGCCCAGCAGTCGCTCGTACGCGCCCGAATCGGACCACTGCGCGACGGCCTCGGCCAGGGCCCGGCCGTCGCGGTCGCGGTCGACGCGGACGGTGCCGCGGGTCCAGGGCGCGCCGGGGCGCCGCGGGTCGGCGGCGAAGGACTCCAGCAGGGCGACGGCCTCGGCCCGCGTCGCGGCGGCGAAGGCCAGCCGCTCGTCCAGAGCGGTCCGGCCGCTCTGCAGGGTCCGCGCGGCGTCGCTCAGGTCGGCGTCGGTCAGCTCGCCCAGTCGGGCGCTCAGCCGCCGGGCCTGCTCGACCAGCTGGGCCTCGCTCATGGCCGAGAGCACCAGCAGGCAGGGCCGTCCGTCGGCCGCGGGCCGTACCGGTCGGGGGGTGGTGGGCAGGTGTTCGGCGATCACGACATGGGCGTTGGAACCGCCGCCGCCGAAGCTGGACACGCCGGCGATCCGCGGGAAGGTGACCTGCTCCCCGTCGACCTCCAGGACGGGGCGCCGCCACGGCTCGACCTCCTGCTGCACGTGCAGCGGGGTCCGCTCGAAGTCGATGTGCGGGTTGAGTTCGCGGGAGTGCAGGCTCGGCACGAGTTCCCCGTGCTTGAGCTGGAGCAACACCTTGGTGACCGCGGCGATCCCGGCCGCGCTCTCGCAGTGCCCGATGTTCGACTTCACCGAACCGATGGCGAGGTGCTCGGGGCCGCCACCGGCCTGGCGCAGGGCCTTCTGGAGTCCGGCGATCTCGATCGGGTCGCCGAGGGAGGTGCCCGTGCCGTGCGCCTCCAGGTAGCTGAGGGCCCGGGGGTCCACACCGGAGGCGGCGATCGCCTCGGCGATGACCTCGCCCTGGGCCACCGGGGTGGGTACCGAGTAACCACCGGTGCGGCCGCCGTGGTTGACGGCGGTCCCCTTGATCACGCCGTAGATCTGGTCGCCGTCGGCCACGGCCCGGTCCAGCGGCTTGAGCACGACGGCGCCCACGCCCTCGCCCGGCACGTAGCCGTCGCCGCCCTCGCCGAAGGTGCGGCAGCGGCCGTCGCTGGAGAGGAAGTGGCGCTCGGCGAGCACCATGAACTTGTTGGGGTGGGGGCTGAGGTTCACGCCGCCCGCGATCGCCGCCTCGCACTGGCCCGACCTGATGGCCTCGCAGGCCAGGTGGAGGGAGGTGAGGGAGGACGAGCACATGGTGTCCACGGCCAGGCTGGGGCCGCGGAAGTCGTGGAAGTAGGAGACCCGGTTGGCGATGGTGGAGGCGCTGCCCCACAGGGCGGTCCGCTTGCCGCGCTCCTGCGCCTGCGCGCCGAAGAGCTGGTACTCCTGGTACATCACCCCGACGAAGACCCCGACCCGGCCCGAGTCGGACAGGCCCCGGCCGGTGTAACCGGAGTCCTCCAGGGCGTGGTGGGCGCACTGGAGGAACAGGCGCTCCTGCGGGTCGAGGTAGTCGGCCTCCAGCATCGAGATCTGGAAGAACAGCGGGTCGAACTCGTCGATGCCGTCGAGGAAGCCGCCCCAGGTGCCGGCGGTGCGTCCGGACGCCTCGGTGTAGCGGCGGTGGTCCCAGCGGTCCGCCGGAACCTCGCTGATGCTGTCGCGACCGGCGCGGAGGTTGTCCCAGAACGTGTCGAGGTCGGGAGCCTGCGGGTAGCGGCCGCTGACGCCGACGATCGCGATGTCGGTGACGGCGGGTGCCCCGGCGGCGACCACGGCGGCGGCCGCGACCGGAGCCCCGATCTGCGCGGGCTCGGCGGGTATGCGGCGCGAACTCAGGCCGGACAGGTCCGCGCAGACGCGGCCGTGCTCGTCGTAGAGGGTGACGTCGAGCCGCACGGAGCCGTCGGCCGCCTCGGTCGGGCTGTCCGGCTGGTGGCGCACCCAGGCCCAGGACCGGTCCGGGGTGGCGGCGGGCGTGGCCGCCTGCTGGAGGGCGAACGGCAGCGCGAGCGCGGCCCGCTCCCGGCCGGTGGGGCCGCCGGTCAGCCACAGGCCCATGGTGGCCTGGAGCGCGCCGTCGGCGATCGCCGGGTGCAGCCGGACGCCGTGCAGCGGCTGCGCCGTGGGCGCCAGCCGGAGTTCGGCGAGGAGCTGGGGGCGGCCGGTGGCGTCGGTGCCCTTGGCCAGGGCGACCAGGGTGCGCTGCGAGGGGCCGTACTCCAGGCCCATGGCCGTGAAGTGGCCGTAGACGTCCGCGGCGGAGACCGAGGTGTCCGTGCAGGCGGCGCGCACCTCGGCGAGGGAGGGCAGGGTCCGGCCCGTGCCGGACTCGCGCAGGCTCGCCCGGCCCGTGCTGCACAGGGTGGGTTCGCCGTCGCCGCCGAGGGCGTGGATCTCGTAGGCATGGACGGCGCCGCCGGGCAGGGCCCGTACGGTCACGCTCAGGTCGAGCCCGTCCGTTCCGTCGGCGGCGGCGGCGGGGGACAGCCACACGACGTCCTCCAGGTGCACCCGGTCGGCGTGCTCCTCGCCCAGGGTGCGGGCGACGGCCGCGCGGGCCATCTCCAGGTGGGCCACGCCGGGCAGGACGCGGACGCCGCGCACCCGGTGGTCCTTCAGGTACGGCTCCTCGCCCGTGAAGTGCGTCGTGTACGAGGCGCCGCGGGCGGCGCCCTCCCCGGCGGCGTCCGGGACGGACCGGTGCAGCATCGGGTGCTCGGCCACGGGGACGGCGGAGTCGAGGTGGGCCGCCACGGCCCGTACCGTCCGGTGCCGCGAGAACACGGTGGGCTCGACGGTACGGCCGTACCGCGTCGTCAGCCTGCCCGCGAGCTGGGCCAGGCCGGTCCAGTCGAGCCCGAACTCCGCGAGTTCGGCGTCGGGGTCGACCTCGACGGCGGTCACGCTCAGCAGCGCGGCCACTTCCTCGGTGACGACGGCCAGCGGGCCGGCGGCGACCTCGACCGGGCCCCGCGCCTCGACGACCGCGGGGGCCGCGACGGTCGCGCGCGCCTCGACGACGACGGGGGCCTCGACGGCCGCGGGGGGCTCGACGGCCGCGGGGGCCGCGGGTGCGGGCGCCCGGTCGGGGTGTTCCATCTCCAGCCAGGCCGCCAGCTCGGTGATCGTCCGGTACTCGAACATCACCGTCGGCGACAGCGAGACACCCAGCCGATCCTCCAACTGCGCGACCAACGCCAACAGATCGGCCGAGGCCAGACCCAAGTCGTAGTACCCGAGATCCACTTCCACCTCGGCCGCCGCACGCTTCAACGGCACCGCCACCAGCTCCCGCAGCACCGACACGAAATCACCACCGCCACCCACGCGGGCGGCGTCCGCATCGGCGACGGGGGCAGGGGCGGGCGCCGCGGCGGGCGCGGCGGCGGCAACAGGCGCGGACACGGGCTCGGGCGCAGGCGCGGGCGCAGGCACGGGCTCGGGCTCGGGCGGGAGCGCCCGGTCGGGGTGCTCCTCCTCCAGCCAGTCCGCCAGCTCGGTGATCGTCCGGTACTCGAACATCACCGTCGGGGACAGCGAGACACCCAGCCGATCCTCCAAGTCCGAGACCAACGCCAACAGATCGGCCGAGGCCAGACCCAGCTCGTAGTAGCCGAGGTCCACTTCCACATCGGCCGCCGCGCGCCCCAACCGCACCGCCACCAGCTCCCGCAGCACCGACACGAAATCACCACCGCCACCCACACGGGCGGCAGCGGCGACAGGGGCGGGGGCGGGCACGGCGGCGGCGACCGGCGCGGACACGGGCGCAGGGGTCTCGCGGACGTCGAGGGAGGACTGGGCGCGGACCCGCTTGGCCACGAACCGGCCGACCTCGGCGACCTTGTGCCCGTTCTCGTCGTAGAACTCGACCACCAGCCGGATGAGCTCCTCGTCCCGACGCACCGACTCGGCCGGGACCCGGACGAAGACGCGCTTGCCCAGCGGGCCCGCCGCCCGGAACTCCTCGAACATCAGCGGCAGGTACAGCCCCGGGCCGTCGTCGTCGCCGTGCAGCATGCCGATGGCGATGCCGCCGCCGAGCAGCCCGGCTTCGAACAGCGCGGGGTGGAAGAGGAACGCCTCGGTGGTGCCGTGGTACTCGGGGGCCAGCTCCAGTTCGGCGATCCAGTCGCCGGACCGGTGGTGCACCTGACCGCTGATCTTCATCAGACCGGAGTGCTGGAGCTCGTGCTCACGGCACCAGCGGTAGATGTCGGTCACCGGGGTCGCACCGGTCACCCCGTCCAGCGGGAGCGCCAACCGCTCGGTGAAGGCGGCCCGTTCCCGTCGGTGCGCGGCCACGACGGCGTGCAGGACGTCGGCCGAGTCCTGTTCGCGGCGGCTGCGGACCTCGATGCGCCAGCCGCCGCGCGGGGAGGGGCGGCCCTCGATGGTGGTCCGTACGCGTTCGCCCGGTGCGGCGACGAGGGGCGCGAGGATCGTGAGGTTGCGCAGCTCGACGTCCGGCATGGCGTGGCCGTGCCGGGCGAGGACCTGGAGGACCAGGTCCACGTAGCCGACTCCCGGCAGCAGCGGCCGCCCGTAGACGACATGGCCGTGCAGCAGCGGGTTGTCGGACGTGACCGTGAAGGTCTCGGTGAACACGGGCGATTCGGATACGGCCATCGGTTTCCATCCCAGACGAGCGACGATCCGGCGGAGGGGCCCGGTCCAGGCCCAGCCGGAAGAATTCATTCCGGAGTACGTGTAGAGAACTCCGTCATTCTGATCGCCAGGATCTCCGCGCAAAGAAGCGGAACATGATCAATCAACCCGTCCAGGGCATGCCTCATTGACGCCGGAAGCGACGGCTGTCGACGGCGTCGATGAAGGTGAGGCGCCCTGCGGACACCTGGCGGATACGGGCGTCAGCCCGGTTGACCAGCACTCCTGTAAGCGGAGGTGGCCCCGTTACAGTCCGCAGACTCTCAAATACGTTCCCCCCGCGCGCTCGTCCGGTACGTGGCCGGATCCGACCCCCATAACGCCTAGTTCCAGCCAAGGGAACTCCCCGTCAATTCACCTGACGAGACGGCCAGTTGGAGCCTAGGCGAGTGATCATCGGGGCGCAACGAAATCCCTGGCAGATTGATCATTCCCAAAGCGATTCCGGTCAGCAGCAGCCCGTCCCGATGCAGCCAGCGCCCCGAAAGGTGCGAGACCCGGTGACCCGCGGCGACCGGTCCCTCGACCGTGAACCGCGCGGAAAAGCAGCCACCTGGGTCGATTTCGACCTCCGCGCCGTCGAACTCCAGCATGCTCCCGGCGAGCGGGTACCAGATTTTGTAGACGGACTCCTTACAGCTGAAGAGCAATCGGTCCCACGGAACTTCCGGGTGTTGTTCGTCAAGTCGGGCGAGCATCGCGCGCTCCGACGGCAGCCCGATCATCTGCAATACCCCGCTCGGCAGCGGCTCACTGACCTCGGCGTCGATGCCGACGGCGTGCACCCTGCTGGACCGGGCCACCGCGGCGGCGCGGTAGCCGGGGCAGTGCGTCATGCTCCCGACCACTCCGGTCGGCCAGACCGGGGCCCGACCGGCGCCCGGCACGAGGGGCACCGGCGGGATGCCGAGCTGCCCCAGCGCCGTCCGGGCGGACTTGCGCACCATCGCGAACTCCCGACGGCGCTCGGGAACCGCTCCGCCGATCGCCGCGCGCTCCGCGGCGAAGAGATCGGCCAGATCTTCGTCGACCGCGTCGATGGCGGCCACCTCAGCGGGAAGTATCTCCTCGATCACGAGCCTCCCCTTTCTTCACTTGTCGTCGTCGCACGGCCGGTGAGGCGGGGGTTCAGTCCCAGATCATGGAGTTCGTCCCGGCGGCGGGGGCGGTGGTGGTGACCGTGGTGGGGGCGGCGGCGGGGGTGACCGGATCCGCGGAGGCGCTCTGGGCCAGGAGGACCGGGGCGAGCAGCGCGGTGGCGAGGACCAGGACCGTCTTGGCGGCGGCGGACTGGGCGGCGGCGGTCGTGTGGCGGGACATGGAAGCTCCTTCGAGTAACGGGTGACAGCGACCCCGACGGCCATGCATGCCTGGCTTGTCGGGCTCTTGCTGTGCGGTTCTCTCGGGCGTCCCCGGCGATGTCTCCACTCTCGCCGGGCCGGAAGCGGCCCGGAAGGGCTACCGGGTTGCCGGAAGCGGCAGCTGCCGTTTCCGTCCTGGCCTGCGTGTCGGGGCGAAACCGCGCGGTCCGTGACCGCAAACGCCGACGGGCCGACCCCCGCAAAGGGGTCGGCCCGTCGGTGCGTGCACAGGGGCGGTTCCGCGTCGTCGCTCGTGGTTCCGCGTCGTTCCGTGTCGTTTCGCGGTCCACGGCGTCGGTGCCGCCCGGTGGTTCTTCCTGCCCTTCTCCTCCCTTTCCTCTAGCTTTCCTCTAGCTTTCCGCCATGACGACAAGCGATTTCGGTCAATGGCCCTGTCCGGACGCGCCTTCGTGGTGAGCGCTCAGCGCGCTCGCACCGTCGGCAGCCAGCCCTGCTGCACGGCCAGGGCCCCGGCCTGGAACCGACTGCGCGCGCCGAGCCGTTCCATCATGTCGTTGGCCACGCGACGCGCCGTGCGCGGCGATACACCCAGCCGTTTGGCGATGGCGTCGTCGGTCATCCCCCGGTACAGGAAGACCAGGACCTCGCGCTCCTGCGCGCTGAGCCCCGACTCGTCCCGCTTGTTCTCCTCGCCCAGGTCCTGGGCCGACGCCCACACGGTGTCGAACAGCGCGCACAGGGCGGTCAACGTGCCCTGCCCCGTGAGCACCACAGCGGCGTGCCGCGCGTCTTCGGCGTTGACGGGAATGAGCGCGGTCTCCCGGTCCACGATGACCATGCGCACCGGCAAGGACGGCGTCGTGCGCACGGCGCCGCCCCGCTCCGCCAGCCATTCGGCGTAGGCCACGGTGGGCGGACTGTTGCGGACGCTGTCCAGGTAGACCGTCCGCATCCGCACCCCGCGGTCCAGCAGCTCGGCGTCCAACGGCCTTGCGGTCTCCAGGCTTTCCTGCGTGTGCCCACCGTTGGGGGCGAAGGTCATCACCTCGGTCCGCACCCGGCGGGTGAGCAGCGCGAGCCGGTCGCGGATCTGGTCGATGTCATCGAGGAGCTCGACGCCCGGTTGCCGTGACGTCGAGCGCAGTTCGGAGAACTGGGCGATCAACTGGGCCGCCGCGGCGCGGGATTCCTCCACCCGTTGCCGCTGCGCCGCGAGGTCCGCCTGCTGTTTGGCCAACAGCGCCTCCATGCCCAGTTCGGGCTCGACCGCGCGCAGCCCGTTCTCCGCGGAAGGACGCACCAATGATAATTCGTGCAATCTGTCCAGTGCGGTCCGGACCGCGTGCTCCGGTCTCCCCAGGTGGTCGGCTAACGCGCCGACCCCTTTACCGGGATGGAGCAGCATCGCCCGGTAGACCTCCTCGGTCAGCGAATCTAATCCCAACAACCCCAGCATGACGTCCCCCTCATCAGATTCAGATTGATCATGGCAGATTGATCTCAGCATGTCAGGGCCAGAACGGGTAATTGCCGGAACCGGCCAACTTCATCTCCTTGTTACGGCCGGACGAACAGACGATCTTCGTTGTTATGCATCTCGTTCACTTACGCATGGCCCCCTTGGACGGCCGTCGGCAACTGCCCCGGGACACCGCGGCCCAGCTCATGGCGCGCGCGGACGCGGACGACGCGCTGGAGCACGTCGCCGTCGCGATGCCCGACCCGCACGGGCTTCCCGTCATCGGCCTGTTCTTCTCCTGCGGCGCCCTCGCGGACGCGGAGACGGCGGCCCTGCGCCTGGCGCTGCGTGCCCTGCGCTCACCCGCCTTCGCCGGTTTCGCCGTCGTGGAGTGCGGGGCGGCCCTGATGGAGCCCCCGTCCGGCTCCGCGGTCGACGCGGCCGACCGGTACCGGCAGGAACCGCGGCCGGAGCAGCCGCGGCAGCCCGAACCGCCCCGGGTGGAACCGGACCCGGCGCAGCAGCCGAAGCCCGACCCCACGGACCTCCACCTGCCCGACAGGAAGCACATGTTGGGACCGGTTCGGGCCCAACACTCCCTGGAACTGAAGAAGGCCTACCTCAACGGCGCGTCGATCCGCGAGCTGAGCGAGCTGACCGGCCGCTCGTACGGCTGGGTGCACCGGATGCTGGCCGAGGCCGGGGTGGCCTTCCGCCGCCGCGGCGGCCCGTCCGGTCCCGCCGAAGGTCCGACGGCCGAGGACTGACCGCTTCCGCCCCGCACGGCCCACAGAGCGACGCACGCAGAGACGAGGGACACCATGCCGATACCCGACGCCCGCCCGGACACCGTCCTCCTCGACGAAGAGTTCCTGAACCAAGAATTCCGCTCCCTGGGCCTGCCCGAGGGAGCCGTCGTGATGGTGCACGCGTCGCTCTCCGCCTTCGGCCCGGTACGGCACGGGGCCCACGCGCTGGTACGGGCGCTGCGCAGGTGCGTCGGCCCGACCGGCACCGTCGTCGCGCCCACCTTCACGCCCCAGGTCCGCGACCCGCATCCGCACACACCGCCCCTGGAGAACGCACGGGCGGACGAGGACCGGCGCCACGTGCCGTACTTCCACGACGGGCTCCCCACCTCGATGGGAGCGGTGTCCACTGCGGTGCTGGCGCTGCCCGAGCGCCAACGCGGTCACCATCCGCAGGTCTCGGTCGCGGCGGTCGGCCCGCTGGCCACCGCGATCACCGCGGAGCAGCCGCTCCAGCACGCCTTCGGCCCGGACTCCCCCTTCGAGCGGATGTACGAGCTGGGGGCGCACATCCTGCTGCTCGGTGTCGGCCACAACCGCAATTCCTTCCTGCACCACGCCGAGTCGCGCGTGCCCTGGCACCGGACCCAGGTGCGCCGGTTCCCGTACGAGATCCAGCACGGGCGGGCGTGGGTGGAGACCCCCGACGTCGCCGAGGACAACGGCCGCTTCTTCTCCCTGCTGGGCGCCGAGGCCGAGGCGGCCGGCCTGGTCCGCAGCCGCACCATCGGCTCCGCGCGCTGCCTGCTGATGGAGTCCCGCCGCTACACCGACTTCGCCGCGGACCGGCTGGCCGAACTGCTCGCCGAGGACGCCTGGGGGGCGGCCGCCGAGCAGCAGGCGGCCCTGGCCCGCGCCGCCTGACACCCGCAGCCGTCCGGGGCACCGCCCCCGGTCCCGGTTCATGTGGCGAGCCGCGGTGCGCCGGAAAGGAGAACGCGGGCGGCGGGGACGGCCGGAGCCACGAGCCGACCGACGGGGAGGGGCGCGAGGATGTCGGTTCCTTTCCGATTCCAAAAGCTTTGCGCCGAGACCATACGCAGCGCGTGCGGGGGCCGACCACTCGCCAATGGCCCAATACGTCAGGTCGATCGGCTCGGCCGCTTACACGTATCGCGCATTGCGTCGGCACCCTCGCGGCGCGAAATGCGGCCTTTCGGGGCGAATGCAGAATTTCGCAGGGCGTGAATTCCCTCGCCGAATATGTCAAGTCGGCCGGAAAGAGATGGAGTTCCGGGATATCGAGCGGAACCGATGGCGGTCGCGACCGAGCACGCGCACGACGCGATCATGGAGTTAGGGTGCCCGGTATGAACGCCACGACCCTGCGCGGTACCACGCTCCACCACGACGACTTCGGCCCGGCGGCGGGCCTGCCGGTGCTCCTGGTGCACGGCCACCCCTTCGACCGCACCCTGTGGGCGCCCCAGGCCGAGGCGCTGGGCGCGGCCGGCTACCGGGTCATCACCCCCGACCTGCGCGGCTACGGGCTCAGCGCGGTCACCCCGGGCAAGGTGTTCCTCTCCGACTTCGCGGACGACCTCGCCGCGCTGCTCGACCACCTGGGCATCGAGCGCGCGGTGGTCGGCGGCGTCTCGATGGGCGGTCAGATCGCCATGGAGTTCCACCACCGCCACCCGGGGCGGGTGCACGCCCTCGTCCTGTCCGACACCTCCGCCCCGGCCGAGACCGAGGACGGCAAGGAGTTCCGCAACCGCCTGGCCGACCGGCTCCTCGACGAGGGCATGGGCGGATACGCGGACGAGGTGATCGGCAAGATGCTCGCCGCGTACAACGTCGACGCGATGCCGGACGTCGCCGCGCGCGTGCTGGCCATGATGCGGGGCACCGATCCCCGCGGCGCCGCGGCGGCACTGCGCGGCCGGGCCGAACGCCGGGACTTCCGCGACACGTTGCCCGACGTCCGGGAGCCGGTGCTGATCGTCGTCGGGGCGGACGACGCGTACACCCCCGTCGCGGACGCCGAGGCGATCCGACGCCTGGTCCCCCACGCCCGCCTGGCCGTCATCGAGCGGGCGGGCCACCTGCCCGGCGCCGAACAGCCCGCGCGCTTCAACGCCGTCCTGCTCGACTTCCTCACCCCCCTGCTGCCGGGCCCTCGCACGCAGGCGTCGCCGTCGTAGCCGAGCGGACGCGAGCGGGCCGCACTCAGGGGTGCGGCCTGCGCAGGAGCGGAGGGGCCGGGTGCGAGAGGGGGCTGGCCGCCGTGGGGTTCAGGCCGTCCAGGAGCAGGGTCACGTAGCGGCGCCAGCCGTCTTCCGTCGGATCCATCGTCCACAACACGCTGACCAGCATGCTCATGATCCGCTTGACGTCGTCGGGGACGAGGTCCGCGCGGATCACCCCGGCCTCCTGGCCCCGCACGACCAGCGGGTCGAGCGCGTCGAAGAACCGCGCGCCCGTCTCCGCGGAGAAGACGCCCGCGTTCCGGGCGGCCGTCAGCACGTGGTACTCGTCGGCGGCCGACGTGAGGGCCGCCTCGATGACGGCGCCGAGGCCGCGCCGGGGGTCCTCGTCGGCGAGGGCCCGGTCGATGGCGGGGCGCACGTCGTGCGTGAACTGCTGGTCGAGCACGGCCCTCAGCAGGGCGGCCTTGTCCGGGAAGCGGCGGAAGAGCGTCGCGATCCCCACACCGGCCCGGCGCGCGATCTCGTCGAGCGGGGCGTCGGGGCCCAGCTCGGCGTACACGTCGCGGGCCGCCCGCACGATCTTCTCGACGTTGCGCACGGCGTCGGCGCGCAGTGGTCTGGGGGTCTCGGTCGACACGCCTTCGACCATACAACCGATAGTCGGCCATCAGATCTGGTTGACACGTCATGCGTCACGAACTGATAGTTGACTACTGATTGTGGTGTGCGCCGACCCCGCAGCCACGCGCCGCCGGGCAGTGCCCTCCGTATCTCGCGGGTCCCGTGCCGTCCGGCCGGCCGGTCCTGCGCACACGCCCCGAGGACCCTCCATGCCACAACCGCCCACGGCTGCCCCGAACACCGGCAGGGTGATCGCCACGCTCGCGCTCGCGGGCGTCGCCGCGGCCGTCATGCAGACGCTGGTCACCCCGCTGCTGACCGACCTGCCGACCCTCCTCCACACCTCCCACTCCAACGCCGCCTGGGTCGTCACGGCCACCCTCCTGGTCGCCGGCGTGTGCGTCCCCATCAGCGGACGCCTGGGCGACATGGTCGGCAAGCGCCGCATGCTGCTGGCCTGTTGCCTGCCCCTGATCGCCGGCTCGGTGGTGTGCGCCCTGGCGGGCAGCGTCGTACCGATGATCGTCGGACGCGGGCTGCAGGGCATCGGCATGGGCATGATCCCGCTCGGCATCGCCCTGCTGCGCGACGTCCTTCCCGCCGAGAAGCTCAGCTCCTCCATCGCCCTGGTGAGCGCCTCCATGGGCATCGGCGGCGGGATAGGCCTCCCGGTCTCCGCCGCGATCGCCCAGTACGCGAACTGGCGCTTCCTCTTCTGGGGCGCGGCCGCGCTCGCGGTGGTCGTGGCCGTCATGATCGTGGCCTTCGTGCCGGAGGTGCCCGCCGCCGCCAAGGGCCAGCGCTTCGACGTCGTCGGCGCCCTGGGTCTGGCCGCGGGCCTGGTGTGCCTGCTGCTCGCGGTGTCCAAGGGGGCCGACTGGGGCTGGGGTTCGGCCACCACGCTGGGCCTGGTCACGGCGGCCGTCGTGATCCTGGCCTCCTGGGGCTGGTTCGAGTGGCGCACCGGCGATCCGCTGGTGGACCTGCGCACCACCGTCCGCCCGCGCGTCCTGCTGACGAACCTCGCCTCCGTCCTCATCGGCTTCGGCATGTACGCCAGCATGCTCGTCGTGCCGCAGCTGCTGCAGTTCCCCGCGGCCACCGGATACGGCCTGGGCCAGTCCATGCTGGCCGCCGGTCTGTGGATGCTCCCCGGCGGGCTCATGATGATGGCCGTCTCCCCCCTCGGGGGCAGGCTCACCAACGCCCGCGGCCCGAAGGTCACCTTGGTCGGCGGGGCGCTCGTACTGGCGGCGGGGTACGCCGTGGCGCTGCTGCTCGCCTCGACGGCGCCGGGCCTGATGGTCGCCGTGATGATCATGAACAGTGGTGTGGCCCTGGCCTACGGCGCCATGCCCGCCCTGATCATGAGCGCGGTGCCGCTCGCCGAGACCGGCGCCGCGAACGGCTTCAACGCCCTGATGCGGTCCCTGGGCACCTCCGTCGGCGCCGCCGTCGTCGGCGTCGTACTGGCCCGGCTCACCACCACCACCGCGGGCGCCACCCTCACCTCCGAGACCGGCTTCCGAACGGGCCTCGTCCTCGGCGGCGGCTTCGCCCTGCTGTCCGGCGCCGTCGCCGCCCTCATCCCCGCCCCGCGACCGGAACGCCCCGATCCGCGCGACGCGTCGGACCCCGCGCCCGAGTCCGCCCCCACCACCACGCGCAGGTGACCCGCCCCTACTGTTTCCGGCCACCGCAGTAGACTCGCGCGACCAGCCCGAGGAGCTGGTCACGCACACCGCCCGGCTTCCAGGAGACACCCGTGTTCAAGGTCAACGAGTACTTCGACGGGACGGTCACGTCCATCGCCTTCCAGGGCGCGGACGGGCCGGCGACCGTCGGCGTCATGGCTCCGGGAGCATACGAATTCGGCACCGCCCAGCGGGAGATCATGCACGTCGTCAGCGGCGCCCTGACGGTCCGGCTGCCCGGCTCCGAGGCATGGGAGACCTTCGCGTCCGGCTCGCGCTTCGACGTTCCCGCCGACAGCACCTTCCACCTCCGGGTCGAGAGCGACACGGCCTACCTCTGCGAGTACCGCGACTGACCCGTCGCGGTGATCACAGGACCGCCTCTTTTCGGACGTCTTGCGCTCGGTCGAGCGCCGATGGGCGCCTGAACGGGTTTTGCGGGCAGGCGCGGTGCTGGCGCGGCCCCGCTCGGTCTCCGGGTCCCTCCCGGCCGCACGACCGACCGGGCCGCGCCCCACTCAAGGAGGTCCCACCATGCTGATCACCGTCACTCGCACCGGCGGGTTCGCGGGCGGGGAGCGCACCGCTTCCCTCGAAACGACGTGCCGCGCCGACGGACCCGCCCTGGAACGGCTGGCCGAGCTCGCGTCGGACGACGACGGCGCCGCGGGGCGGACGCCCGTGCCCGACGGCTTCCGTTACCTCGTACGGCTCGACGACAAGCTGGTGCGGTTGCAGGATCCCTACCTCACCGAAGACCAGCGGCAGTTGATCGACACCGTGCTGACCGCCGCCGCTTGAGCGGCCCGGCCGTCACTCGGCCGCCCGGTCGGTCCTCGACCGGGCGGCGGCCCGGCCGCCGGTGCGCGGCCGGGTCCCCCGGCGTCAGCCGATGAAACGCGTGGCGCCCACGAACGGGCGGTTCGCGAGGGGCTCTTCGCGCACCTTCTCCCCGGTCCTGGGCGAGTTGATCATCATCGGCTCGCCCTGGGCGTTCCTTCCGACGTAGATGCCGATGTGGGTGACGCTGGACGTGCTGCTGCCGAAGCCCACCAGGTCGCCGGGGCGGAGGTCGTCCGTCGACGTGATCCACTCGCCCGCGGCCGAACCGGGCGGCACCGCGCCGCCGCCCGCGTCGAACTGCGGCTGGCTGTCGCGGGGGATCGTGATGCCGAGCGCGGAGTACACCTGGCTCGTCAGGCCCGAACAGTCGTAGCCGAAACCGGCCGTGCCCGACCACAGGTAGTCCAGGCCGAGGAACTTGCGCGCTTCGGCGACCACGTCCTCGCCCGTCACCCCCGATGTCGGGACCTTCGCGAAGGCGGCCCGGTCGAAGTAGATCGGGCTGCCGTCGTTCGCCCGGGCCCGCACCACGGAGGGAGCGCCCGGGACCGGCTGCACGGCGAACTCCGTGTTGAAGGAGTACTCGACGCCCCCCTTGGGCCTCGCTCCCGTCGCCAGTGCCTCCCGAGAGCCGTAGCCCCAGGCCGTCGCACGGGTGACGCGCTCCGCGGTCGAGCCGGTCGGCGCCTTCTTCCGGACCTTCGTCAGCTGCCGGTCCGGCACCCAACCGGGATAGCCGACCGCGTCCCGGGGAGTGGGCTGGCCGTGGACGACCACCTTGTCCCAGAGCACGCCGTCCTTGGTCATCGTGTCCACCACGGTGACCCGGCCCCCGTACAGGGCCTGCGTCTCCCCCGGGACGTCGCGGCGCAGGTTGATGTCGGGGGCCATCGCGGCGAACCAGCCCCGGATGTCGACCGGGTTGGTGAGCGCCTTCGCGTCCACCGCCCGGACCTTCTCGGGGCTCTCCCAGATCTGGGCGACGGACACGTCGACGTAGCAGGTCCTGGCGCCCTTGCAGGCGGTCGGAGCCGCCGAGGACGACGCCGCGGACGTCGAGGACGGGGCGCCGGTCGCGGAACCCTGGGGTGCCAGGGGGACGAGGGCCATAACGGCGCCGACGGCTACGGGCAGCACGACTTTCGAGAGGGACATACGACGATTGTCCTGCGCGGGCCGTGGCGGACCAGGGACCGATCAGCCGCCCGTGCGGCTGATTCAGGCCACCGGGGTCGGGATCAGAGGGTCGTGGCGGGGGCTGCGGCGGGGGCTGCGGCCTCGGTGGGCAGACCGGCCTCCACCCAGTCCTGGATGCCCTCGCGGTACTTGCGCACGTCGGTGTAGCCCAGGGCGGTCAGCCGGTCGGCGACCTGCCCGCTGTTCGGGCACGCCGGGTTGGAGCAGTAGGTGACGATCGGGGCGTCCAGGTCGGGGAGGAGGGTCGGCGCCAGGGCGTCGACGTCCGCCCGGAGGAGCTCCACGGCGCCGGGCAGGTGCTGCTGGGCGTAGTACGCGCCGCCCAGGGTGTCGAGGACGGTCACGGCGCCGTCGTCGATCGCGGAGGCCAGCTCTTCGCGGGTGATGAGGAGGGTCATGCCACTGCCTTCCAGAGAAACGGACTATAGTCCTCTTACAGGTCGTGACATTACCGGACCGCAGTCCGCTTCTGCAATGCCAGGGAGAAGGCCGAGAGATGGAAGGACCGAACGTGACCGGAGCGATGGACCCGCCGCAGGTCTTGGAGATCCTGCGGACACCGCCGCCCAAGGAGCGCGCCGACGCGGCGCGCAACCGGGCCGCCGTACTGGACGCGGCCGCCGGCCTGTTCGCCGAGCACGGCGTCGAGGCGGTGTCCATGGACCAGGTGGCCGCGGCCGCCGGCGTCGGCAAGGGCACCCTCTTCCGCCGCTTCGGAGACAAGGCGGGACTGGCCGCCGCGCTGCTCGATTCCCGCGAGCGGGTGCTCCAGGAGGCCGTGCTGCACGGGCCGCCCCCGCTCGGACCGGGCGCCCCGGCCCCCGAACGCCTGGCGGCGTTCCTCGACGCCTACGTCGACTACCTGCTGGAACACCTGCCCCTGGTGCGGATGTCGGAGACCGCCACGCCCGGCGCGCGCTACCGGATCGGCGCGTACCGCTTCTGGCACCGGCACGTGGCGATCCAGCTCGCCGGGGCGCCCGACCCCGATCACGCCGCACACGCGCTGCTCGCGGCCCTGGCCGCCGACCACGTCGCCGCGCTGCTCCCCGAACTCGGCGAGGAACGGCTGCGCGCGGGTCTGCTCCGCCTCGCCCGCGCGGCCGCGTGACGGTGGCCCGCCCGGACGGCCGAGCCCCCTCGGAGCCGCCCCCGGCGGAACGAGGGGGCGGCTCCGAGGGCGCCGGTCCGCTACGGGCCCGCTACGGGCGCCCCGTATGCGGAACGGGCCGTCACATCATGCCGAGCAGGATCACCACCCCTCGGGCGATGACGGAAAAGGCGTCGATGATCCACTGGTCCATGCGATGGCTCCCGCTGTTCTCGGAACTCCGGCTCCCCGTCGCTCATCGCGGGGAGGGTGGCCGCCAAGCGCGACCACTCCCTTAGATGATCTTGAGGTGGAGCGGCGCCCACAATTCCCCGAGGGTCGATTCGCCCGCGCGATGATGCGACAGCCGACGGGCCGTCCGACGCGCCTCATGGCCCGCCCGCCGCGCCGTTCGGAGAGTCCCGAAGTCGCGCGGCTACGGCAGCAGGGTCTCCCGGTGCCGCCAGGCCAGGCGGAGCAGGGCGGCGCCGGCGGGTTGCATGTGTTCGCGCTCCGTCAGGCGCTCCACGTGGTCGGCGCGGAACGGGACGCCGACCGAGCGCCCCGTGTCGTCCTCGACGTCCACCACGCGGTGGCCCTCGTCGTTCGTGGCCACCAGCTCGGGGAACAGCGCGTCGAAGGCGGCGGCATCGAGGACGACGACCGTGAGCAGGTCGCAGACGAAGGTCAACGCGTCGATGCCCAGGCCGAGCCAGAACACCCGCGCCGTGCCCGCACGGCGCGCTTCCCGCAGCGCGGCGTAGAACGGCCACTCGTCGTAGGCGATCGCGCGGGTCGCGCTGCCGTGGTCCTCCGACGACCCGAGCAGCTCCTCGCTCATCTCCCGGGCGATGGAGCGCCACAGGTCGAAGTCGTTCGCCTCGTTCCAGGGGGCGTCCGCCGACGGCTGGAACATCCCGACCGGCATCACCTGGTAGAGGCCGCCACCGGTGGCCACCTTCGCCGGGTCCCGCCAGTGCAGTACGAAGCTCGCCGTACCGGCCCCGGCGTCGTGCCGGATCGTGAGGGTGCTGATCCCCGGCACCACCGACCGGCGCGCGAGGTCCGTCGGGTCCGCGATCTCCGCCCGGAACGGCGTGGCGGCCACCGGGACCGCGCCGCCGGGACCGGCCTGCGCGGCCGCGACCGCGAACTCGTGCGCCGACGCCTCGCAGACGTCGATGACGTCGAAGTAGCTGCCCCGGCCGAAGCGCAGCCGCGGGAGACCGGCCGGATCGTGGTCGACGTCCAGCAGGCGGTAGCACTGCCGGTTCTCGTACAGCCGGGGACGGGCCAGCGCCTCCACGGCGTCCGCGTACCGCTCGAACGCCGCCCCGCCCCCCGACCTCGGCAACGACGCCCGTACGGAGGCCTCCCGCCCCGTGATCGGCGCCGGGGCGGCCCCCTCGACCCACTCCAGGCGGACGTCGTCCAGGAGCACCGGCCGATCCGGTATCCACTCGGGCCGGGCCAACAGGGGCGTACCGGCGACGCGCAGGGCCTCGGGTACGTCGGCCACGGCGCGCCTCGCCAGCTCGAACCGGGAGCGGTTCAGCAGCTCGCGCTCCGTGCGCCAGGTCTCTGGACTCTTCGCGTGCGGGGTCATCGGGCCGGAGCGGGTCAGCGTCTTCTCCTTCGTGCGCGTCGGCGGCGGGGCCGCCGCGCCGAGGGCGCGCTCCTGGAGGCTACGCCTTGTGCGGGTCGGCGCCGGGGCGTTTGACGAGCCGGTCGCCGACCGCGAGCGTCTTCCAGAGCCGACGGCCGATCCGGACCTTCACCGTTTCGCCGTCCGCGAGGCGGACCTCGACGAAGTGGTACATGTTCGCGCCGTCGAGCATGCCGCGGGAGGTGCGGGTGACCACTCCCTCCCAGGAGTCGTCCCGTCCGGTCTCATGTGTTTTCGCCATGCCTCCGAGGCTACGGAAGGCGGCCGTCGGCCCGACAGGGCCGCGCATCCCGTCCTCGACGGTACAAATGTCCCGCGCGACCCCGGTGCACGGGCAACGGTCGGACGGTCAGGCCTTCTTGACCACGCTCGACTTCAGCTGCATCGCGCCGAAGCCCTCGATCCGGCAGTCGATGTCGTGGCCGTCGACGCCGTCGATCAGCCGGATGTTGCGGACCTTGGTGCCCGCCTTGATGCCCGAGGCGCTGCCCTTGACCTTGAGGGCCTTGACGACCGTCACGCTGTCGCCGTCGCCCAGTACGTTGCCGACGGCGTCCTTGACGACCCGTTCCCCGGCGGCGCCAGCCGCGCCGTCAGCGCCTTCGGCCCCCTCGGCGGGCACCCATTCGTGGCCGCACTCCGGGCACACCATCAGAGCGTTCATCTCGTAGGTGTACTCGCTGGAGCACTTCGGACACGAAGGCAGCTTGTCGCTCATTCGCACACGTTTCTGTAGTCGAGGACCGGACACCCCGGCGGACCGCCGGTAGACCGGCGGCCCGCTGGGAAATAACCCGACAAAGGTATCAAATTGCAAACCTTTGCAGCTCAGGCCCCGGGCGGCGCGGCAGCCGTTCGGCGGGCGGCGATCTCGCCGAGCTCCTCCTCCGTGAGGGCGATCCCGAAGACCTCCCGCAGGGTCGCGTCCAGGGCCTCGGGGGCGATCGCACCGGTGGTGCTCGTCCCGTCGGGGCGGGTGGTGACGAGCGTCAGGTCGTCCAGGCTGTGGTGGGCGGCCGGGGTCATGCGCTGTGCGAACAGCCGACGGACGAACGGCGAGCGCGCGTGCGTGCCCACGAAGTGGCTGCCGACGACGTAGTCGATCGGGTACTGGGCGGTGAGGGTGAAGGTGTGCCGGTCGATCCAGGGGGTCGGGGCCCGCTCGGGGTCCTTGTCCGGGCCGGACGCGCCGGGAGCGCTCTGGTAGAGCCACCACTGGTCGATGCCGTGCGCGCCGGGCCGGCGCTCCAACCGGTGCCGCCAGCCGTCGTGGGCGACGTGGGCCCCGTCCGCGAGCTCGATCGGTCCGAGCGGGCCGGCCCCGAAGCCGACGTCGCACAGCCACGTGCGGTCGTCGTCGCGCGTGGTCACGGCGAGCAGGCCGTGGGTGGCGGGGAGGACCTTGGGGGCGCCGAGGCTGACCCGCCCGATCATGCCGGTGACGTGGAAACCGAGGCGTTCCACGGCGGCGGCGAAGAGGAGCACGTGCTCGAAGCAGTAGCCGCCGCGACGGTCCCGGACGAGGCGCGCCTCGACGGCGGGGAGGTCGAGCGGCAGGTCCCGGCCGAGGACGGCGTGGACGTTCTCGAAGGGGATGCCGGTGGTGTGGGCGCGCTGGAGGTCGTGCAGGACCGCGAGGGTGGGCTCGCGGGGACCGTCGTAACCGATCCGGGCCAGGTAGGCGTCGAGGTCGAGCAGTTCACCGGACCAACGGTCGGGTCGGTGGTCGGTCGGGCTGACGGCGGCGGTCGCGGTGGCCCCGGGGTCGGTTGGCTGGATGCTCATGATCCAATCCTCCTACCTCGGCCCGGTCCGAGGTCAAGCCGGGGTGCGCCACACCGTTCCGGGATGCGCGTGCGGCCCCTCCGTGCACAGGCGCGGGCCGAGTCGGGACCGCAGGGCCCGGGCGGTGGCCCGTACCTCGTCGTCCATGGGGCCGTCCGCGACGACGTCGAGGACGGCGAGTGCGAGGTCGGCCTCCGCCCGGGTGAGGAGGGGCAAGCGTTCGGGTTCGGCCGAGGAGTCGATCTCCTCGGACACGATGCTGGTGTACAGGTCGTCTAGCGTCACGTGGGAGAAACGAGTCGGCCGGAGCCAGGTCACGGACGGGCGCGCCGCCCCTCCCCCGGCGCCGCGTCGGCGGGATGTCGGTGGGGCGGCGGGCAGGGCGGCGGTCCGTCGGCGATGTGTCGGTGGCGGCCGGGAACGTGGGTCCCGAGCGGCCGCCGCAGACGTCCGGGGCCGCCGACGTCCACAGCACGGGAGAACCGCAGCCATGTCGTCCGCATCGCCCACCTCCGCCGCCCCGTCCCCGTCCACGTCGACGGCCACCGTCCCGTCCTGGGACGTGCGGCGGCCGCCCGCGGCCCCGGGGCGCGTCTTCCTGGTCACCGGTGGCAACGCCGGCATCGGCTACTTCGTCGCGGAGCAGTTGTCGGCGACCGGAGCCACCGTCGTGCTCGGCAGCCGCGACCCCGCCAGGGCCGAGCTCGCCATGGCCTCGATCCGCGCCCGGGTCCCCGGTGCGCGGCTGCGGGCCGTCCGGATGGACCTCGCCGACCTCTCCTCGCTCCCGACGGCGGTGGAATCGCTGACGCGGGCGGTCGAGCGCCTCGACGCGGTGGTCCACAACGCCGGTGTCGCACGTGACGAACGGACCCGCGCGGAGACCGGGGACGGCCACGAGCTCATGTTCGGCACGAACCACCTCGGCCACTTCGCCCTCACCCGGTGGCTCATGCCCCTGCTGTCGGCCGCGCCGACGGCCCGCGTCGTGACCGTGGGCAGCTTCGCGGCGAAGTCCGAGCGGCTCGACCTGGGCGACCTCCAGTCCAGGCAGGACTATCGGCCCGGGACCGCCTACGGCCGGTCCAAGTTGGCCCAGATGTACTTCGGCATGGAACTCGACCGCCGCCTGCGCGCCGCCGGGAGCACGGTGGCGAGCGTGGTGGTCCATCCCGGCGGAGCCTTGGACTCCCTCACCCCGTCGCGGCCACCGCTCCACGTGCGGACCACCGGCGCGGCGCTCCGGGCGGCGCCCGCGGCCCTCATGGTCCAGGGCAAGGAGGCCGGTGCGTGGTCCGCGGTCCGCGCGGTGCTCGATCCGGACGTGCGGGGCGGCGGGCTGTGGGGGCCACGCGTCTTCGGCCTGCGCGGCGAGCCCCGGCCCGAGCGGGTGTGGAAGCACCTCGCCGACGCGTCCGTCGCGGCGCGGCTGTGGGAGGCGAGCCGCGAGCTGACCGGCACCGATCCCGTGGCGCGGTGAACGGACCGGGCGGCGGCGGGAGCGCGCGCACGTGCGTCGGCCCGCGCGCGCCCGGCGCCCGGGCCGACGCGGAGGGCCTCCGTACGGCGTCCGCCGCCCGGGCCGGACGGGCCCCGGGCGACGGACGTCGGCGCACGGCGAGGAAGGACTACCTGCGGTACGAGGAGACGTAGCCGGCGCCCGGCGAGCCGACCCCCGTCACCACGTCGTACCCGCTCACCGCGGCCAGCGAGCTGTCCTTGCCCAGACTGCGGGCCGAGGTCACCAGCCCGGCCGAGGCGTCGACGCTGTTGGCGAAGTCGACCCGGGCGACGGCGAGATCACGGTTCTTGCCCAGCGGGTGATCCGTGACGTCGTGGTAGAGCGGGGTGCCGTACCGGGAGTAGATCGCGGGGTTCGCGAACCCGATCGGGCGGTGGCGGGCCTGCTGCGCGAGCGCCTGCACCGCGGCGATCACCGGCGCGGCGAGCGAGGTGCCGCCGATGCGGTACTCGTCGTACGAGACCGAGCCGTCGGGCCAGGACTGCGTCTGCCCGACGAGGAAGCCGGTGTTGGGGTCCGCGATGGCCGCGATGTCCGGGACGGTGCGCATGCGGGTGGCGCCGTTCGCCTTGGCGAGCGCATCGGGTACGACGCCGCGCTGGTAGCCGGGTTGGGCGACGGTCGCGCTCGTGCCACCACCGGCGCCGCTCGTGTAGCCGCCCGGGAAGCCCGTCCAACTGGCGCCGTCGGCGCTCAGCGGGGCCTTGAGGGTGCCCCAACCCGTCTCGAACTGGTAGGTGTTGCCCTTGCCCACGGCCAGGGAGGTGCCGCCCACGGCGGTCACCCAGGCCGAGTTGGCCGGGGTGTCGACCTGCTTCTTGCCCGTGTTGGCGACCTCGTCCCCGTTGTCACCGGAGGAGAAGTAGAAGCCGATGCCCTCGATGGCACCGAACTTGAAGGTCTGGTCGTAGGCCGCCGCGATGTCCGGGGTCTCGTTGGCTTCCACGTCGCCCCACGAGTTGGAGACGATGTCGGCCAGCCGACTGTCGACGACCTTGTTCAGCGCGTCGAGGAGGTCGGGGTCGTTGCACGAGGCACCGGCGACGTACACGAGGTTCGCGTCCGGGGCGACGGCGTGCACGGCCTCGACGTCGAGGGTCTCCTCGCCGTACCAGCCGGACGCGTCGCACTCCTCGGTCGCGGTGTACTCGGCGGGCACGACCTGGCGCAGCTGCCGGGCCTTGTAGGGCTTGTCACCGTTGCGCCCGGCGTACTTCTGCGCGTCCTGGGCGATGGTCGGCGAGGCGTAGGCGTCCGTGATGGCGACGGTCACGCCCTGGCCGGTGTACCCGCCCGCGCCGTAGGCCGCCCGCAGCTGCTGGCCCGTGTACCCCTTGACCGCGTACGGGATCTTCGTGCCGTAGGCGTCGGGCAGGGTCTTGGCCACGTTCGACCCGAAGTAGGTCGACGAGGGACCGGCGTTGCGGAAACCGGCGCCGGGGCCGGGCAGCGTGTCCTGGTGCGTGGAGGTGTGCGGGGCGTTGTCCAGGCCCGTCACGGTCAGGACCGCGGCGGCGAGGTCCCCGGGGGCCGAGGCGGCCTTCGAGGGGGCCCGGTAGGTCTTGCCGCCCTTGCGGTAGTCGTGCAGTTGGGTGGCGAACGCCTTCTCCGCCGCCGACGCGTCGCCGGAGACCGATATGTAGTGCTGGTTGGAACCGGTGACGGAGAGCCCCGCCTGCTGGAGCCAACGGGTGACGGCCCCGATCTGGTCGGCGGTCGCGCCGAAGCGCTGTTGCGCCTGCGCGGGGCTCAGGAAGTTGCCGTAGGTGGCGGAGTGCGGGTCCGAAACGGCCGCGGCGTAGGCGCTGAGCCCCTTCGCGTCCCGCCCCGCCAGGTACACCCGGGCGTTCACCTTCGCGGAGGACGCCGCCGCCCCCTGGTCGGCGGCGGCGGTGGCCCAGGCGGGCTGGGTGCCCTCCAGGGCCACCCTGCCTCCCGGGACGGGACCGGCGGCCTGCGCGGACGGAACCGCCAGGGCGAACGCGCCGGTGAGCAGCGGTAGTGTCGCTGCGATGGCGCCCAGGGTGCGGCGCCGCGTGCGGGTGCTTCTCATGACATCCCTTGGGGTGAGATGGAGGTGGTCGCGGGCCGTACACCGACGGGCCGGTGTACGCCGCGCACTACCGCGCAACTCTTGTCAGGAACGGTTCATGCCGGGGACACGGAGCGATCAAGAAAGCTCAAAGAGCTTTCCAGCAAATGGAATTGACGCGGCGCCGGATGCGGCGCCCGGCAGCGCTGCGGACGTGACGATGCCGACCGCGGGTGTGCGGCCGGCATCGTCACGAACATCGGGGATCGGGCGTTGCTACGGGGCGGAGCCCCACCCCGGGTGGATCAGGGGCAGGTCACCAGGATGATGGAGAGGGCGGTGCAGGTGACGCTCGCGGTGTCGTTCGCGTGGTTGGGGTCGGTGGGCGCGGAGGCGGTGCGCGCTCCGGTGACCTTGACCGGGCCGAGGGTCAACAGGTGCAGCGGGACGCGGAAGGTCTTGCTCGCGCTCGCGTTGTTGGCGATGGTCCCGTAGGTGCAGGTGACCGTGGCACCGGCGCTCGTGCATCCGGCGGAGAGGTTCGTGGCCGAGGCTCCGGCCGGGAGGGTGGCGGTCAGGGTCGCGGAGGTGACGGTGCCCGGGCCGGTGTTGCGCGCGGTGAGGGTGTAGGTCAGGTAGGGCAGCAGCAGGCCCAGTTGGGGCTGCGTGGTGAGGTCGACGTCGATGTCCGCGGGCGGCGCGAGGTAGGTGTACCGGGTGGCCGGGCTCACGGCGCTGGTGCCGCCGGGGGTGGTGACCCGTACGTCGACGCCTTCGGCCGCGTGGGCGGGAGCGGTGACGGTGCAGGTGGTCGCGGTGCAGCTGACCCCGGTGGCGGGGGTGGAGCCGAAGGTGACGGCGGTGGCGCCGGCCAGGTTGACGCCGGTGACCGTGACGGCGGCGCCGCCCGTCGTCGGGCCGGAGGAGGGGCTGATGCCGGTCACGGCGGGCACCGCCGTGCCCACGCTCAGCACCTCGAGGGTTTCGCTGCCGTTGTTGACGACGTAGACCAGGTTGCCGTCCGGGCTCACCCCGGCGTCGACGGGGCCGCCGCCGACCGACGCGTTCTTGGTGACGGTGTTCGTCGCGGTGTCGATCAGCGACAGGGTGTTGCTGCCGATGTTGGGCACGTACGCGGTCGCGCCGTCCGGACTGACGGCCGCGCCGCCCGGGTTGCCGCCGGTGGTGATCGTCGCGGTGACGGCGAGCGTGGCCGGGTCGACCACGGACACGGAGTCGCCGGCGCCGTGGCTGGCGTACACCGCTCCGCTCACGGGGTTGACCGTGAGCGCGTACGGCTGCGCGCCGAGCGCGACGTTACCGGTCACGGTGAGGCTCGCGGTGTCGATGACGCCCAGCGTGCTGTTGCCGACGTTGGAGACGTAGGCACGGGCGCCGTCGGGGCTGAAGGCGACGTCGCGCGGGAACGGACCGACCGGGACCGTCGCCGCGACGGTGTTGGTGGCGGTGTCGATGACGCGGACCGACCCGTTGGAGCCGCTGGAATCGACGACGTAGGCCCGGGTTCCGGCCGGGTTGACCGCGACCGACTTCGGGTCGCCGATCCCGCCGATGGTGGCCGTCACCGTGTTGGTGGCGGCGTCGACGACGCTGACCGTGCCCGCGCCGCGGTTGACGACGTAGAGGTGCGCGCTGTCGGGGGTGACCGCGAGCGCGGTCGGGCCGTTGCCGACGGGGATGGTGGCGCCGACGGTGTTGGTGGCGGTGTCCACCACCATGACGGTGTTGCCGGGGTTGCCCCCGAAGACACCGGCGTTGCTGACGTAGACGTGCTTGCCGTCCGGTGCCACCGAGAGGTTCTCGGGGCTCGCGCCCAGGGGGACGGTGGCGATCGGGGTCGGCCCGTCCACCGCCGCCGCCGGTGTGGCGCCCAGGGCGGACAGGCCGGTCGCGGCGAGGGCGAAGGCGGCGACCAGCGCCGTGCGGCGTCGGCCGCGGAGGCGGTGCGGGCGTAACAGGGTGCTCGTGGACACGATGGTTCCCCCCTCGAAGGCCGCGGCACGACGGCGGGAAGCGGAGGCCCCCGGGAACCGGCTGTGGCGCGGTCACACAAGACGCGTCCGGCCGTCGGCGTCAACCACCCCGGCAGACGACGGGCGCGTCCCTCGCATGCTCACCGAAATCCAGCCACGGCGAGTCGCCGACATCGTGCCAGCGGGGGATCACGTACCGGGCAGAACTTTCGCAGTTGTCCATTTCAGATCAGGTGATGACCGATTCAGTGAGCGGGTTGTCTGCTTGGACCACCCGCTCCCGGAGCGACATCAGACGTAACGCACGGGGCGGGTGTAGCGGATCGCATGCTCGGCCGCCCCCAGGTACAGCGCCGTGCAGAAGGCCGCGTCCACGGCCCGCGCCCAGGGGCCGGGGTGGGTGGCGGCCGCGTCGGCGACCGCCGGGCCGTCGAACCAGTTGGTGAGGGCGAGGTTGCCGCCGTGCAGGGGGACCTGCGGGGGCAACGCGATCCGGTCGGCCAGGCGCCGGGCCGCCGCGCGCGCGGCGTGCGCACCGCGGACGGTGGTGACGTCGTCGTACGGCGACGCGACCGGCAGTTCGAGGGCGCCCTCGAAGGCGACCGGGACGAGCAGGTCCCAGCCCAGGAGCGCGTCGTAGCACTCCTCACCGGCCGGGTCCTGCCGGCACAGCTCCTCGAAGGAGCCCAGCGGCCTGTTCAGCTTCTCTTCGAACGGCGCTCCGGAGCGCGCACGCGGATCCCGCGGGGACGGCTGCGGGCAGGGGTCGAGCCCCCGTCGGCGCAGCTCGGCGGCGAGGGCCCGCGCGGTCGGCCCGAGCACCTCTTCGTCCGCCCAATCGTCGGGGCCGACGTCGCACACGTAGATTCCCATGCGGAGAACCTACGATCCAGCACTGACATCCGGCGGGCCGCTCAGGCCCCCGCGGCGCGCAGTCGTTCGAGGTAGAGCGCCGGATCGGGGCCGTGGGCCCGGTCCTGCGCACCACCGCGTACGTGGGCCAACTCGCCCTCGCGGGAGATGCGCAGCATGGTGGTGGCGGCATGGGGCGCACCCGACTCCCGCAGGGCGTCCGCGTCGACGACCGCCACGCCCGGCCCGAACATGGCCGTCGCCTCCGCGGCGGTGGCGGCCGGTGGCCCGCCGGTGCGGTTGGCGCTGCTCACGTACAGCCGGGGGAAACCTTCCAGCAAGGGGGCCAAGGGCTGCCAACGGGCGCCGAAGAGCAGCAGGTGGCCGTCCCGCAGCGCGGGCCCGGCCCAGGCCGGACAGGGGGCGTCGGCGCTCACGGGCACCAGCAGGGTGACGCGTTCGCCGCGCAGCAGGTCCAGCGCACCGCGCCGGGCCGCCGGTGAAAGGGACAGGGCCGGGGCCAGGTCCTGCCAGACGGCGTCGGCGTGCACCCACAGGGCGACCTCCTGGTCGGCCGGTCTGCCCTTGGCCCGGTTGACGGCGCCGGGCGTGGTGGCGGCGACGACGTAGGTGAGCGGGCTGGGGTTGGGCAGGACCGCGGCGCGCCCGTCCCCCAGGGCCTCGGAGGCGGCGGCGATGTCCAACGGCGCCTCGGGCGCCGCGTCCGACGAGGCGTCCGGCGCGGCGTCCGGAAGGGCATCCGACGGGGCGTCCAGCGGGGCGGAGTCGTTCGGCATGGTCCTGTCCGTTCGAAGGGCGTACTCGGTGCGCGGGGGGGGTGCGACGGCGACGATACGTGCCTGCGCGCGGGGCGTTTCAGAGCGGCTGCGCGGTGGCGGTGAGGCCGTCGAGGTAGGCGGCGAAGTCGGCGTCGGCGATGACGGCCCGGCCGTCGCGGTAGGCGCGGTCCTTCACCCAGTCGAGCGCGGTGCGCGTCTGTGCGGGATCCAGCCGGTGCCCGAGCCGTTCGGCGACGGCGCGCAGCACGCGACGGCTCGCCAGGTGGGTCAGGACCACGGTCGGGGCCAGGCCGAGGTGCCGCTGGGGATCGTAGGGCTGGAAGGTCTGCGGGTGCGTGAAGGGCGTGCCCGTGGAGATCGTGGCGACGCCCGTACCCACGACGGGGGTGGTGACCGTCAGCGGAACCCCGGTCTGCTCCGACACCATCCGGGCGATCCCCGGCAACCGGGTCAGGTCGGGCGCGGTCCACCACGGCTCGGCTCCGCGCCCCAGGACCTGCTCCGCCTTGGCCGGATCGTGGCCGAGCAGGAAGAGCAGCTGTTCGGTGGCCACCATGCCGCTGCGCTCGGCCATGCCCAGCCAGGAGCAGGCCGCCACCCGGACCCCGCTCGCCAGCGCCGCCAGGGTGTTGGCCAGCGCGAGACCGAGGTCGTTGTGCAGGTGCGAGACCAGGACGGTGTCCGGTCCCGCGCCCGCGGCGACGCGCTCGAACAGGGCCCGCGTACGGTCGGGCAGGAGGTCGCCGACCGTGTCCGCGAGGACGACCGTACCCGCGCCCTGGGCCGTCATCGCCCCGGCGTACTCGGCCAGCAGGGCGGGGTCGGCGCGGGGGGCGTCCACCAGGCACACGTCCACGGCGACGCCGTCGGCCCGGTGCACCGCTTCCTTGACCACCGTCAGGCCCTGTTCGAGCGCCTGGCGGGCGTCGGTGTGCACCAGGGCGTGTGCGGTCGCCTCCGAAGCCGCCACGATCACCATCACCCGGGCGTGCAGCGCACCGCGCACCGCGCTCAGGGCCAGCCGCACGTCGGCCTGCGTGCCGCGGCAGATCGCGGCCGGACTGACCGACTCCTGTGCTTCCAGGGCGACCTGCCGCGTCGCTTCGAACTCCTGCGCGCACACCGAGGGGAAGCCCGCCGCGAAGACCACGTGGCGCGGGCCGTCCGCCCCGAACACCGCCCCCTGTTCCCTGGCCAACCGGACCCGGAAGGGTGCGCTCATCAGCGTCTTGGCCTGCGCCCCGTCCCGCGCCGACTCCTCGAAGAAGACCACCCGGCCCGCGCCGGCCGACTCGCGTACCACGTCCACTGCGGACACCCTTGCAACCCTCTTCCTCCGTGCGGCACTTGTTCGCCACGCCGTGCGACGACCTTCTCACGCGGAGTGCCGCCGGGAGGGGTGATCGACAAGGGCGGACAACCCTCGACCCGTATCGACTCGTATCGACGCCTCTCGCGTTCCGTCGGCCGCGGGCGTCGAAGGAGCCGGGACGGGGGTGCGCGGGGGTGGTTTCGGGACGGGCTGGAACAGTCGATGATCTTGCCGCTCGCACCGCCGGTCCGGATCCCGCCGGATGCGCGCGGACACCACCGCAGGCCGCCGCATGGACAACTCCCCCGATCGCCGCGCGCCGACAGCGGAAGCGGTCGCTCACACAATGGCCGAAACCGCACCTCTGCACATCTCTCGGGCATGTGACCCCATTGACCCCACAGCGCCGCCACGGTTGCATGCTCGTGTTCCTCCGGTAGGGAACCGGGGGAGAAAACCTGTCCTACTTGGGGGGAAAATGAGGGGAAAGACGAACGGGAGCACCACCAGACGATTACGGGCCGTCCTGAGCACGGCGGTCGCGGTCTGCGCCGTCACGGCGGTCATGCCCGCAGCCACGGCGGGGGCCTCGGGCAGTCTCACCAGCACCGTCGAGAGGATCAGCGTCGCGCCCGACGGCACCCAGGGCAACGGGAGTTCCACCGGCGCCTCGATCACGCCCGGCGGCCGGCACGTCGCCTTCACCTCGTCGGCGACCAACCTGGGGACCGGCGCCGCGTCGGCCGCGGACCGGCCGTACCTGCGCGACCTGCAGACGGGACAGACCAAGCGGGTCTCGGACTACACGCCGCTGGGCCCCGTCGCGGTCAGCGGCAACGGAGGGTACGTCACCTACCCGGTGCAGTGGATGCGCAACGTACGGGTCCGCATGGAGCAGATCTCCTCGGGAGCGGCGATCCAGGCCAACTGCTCCGCATGGAGCTGCAACCAGTCCTCGTTCAGCACGGACGGACGGTACCTGGCCCTCGCCATCCTCCACACCCAGCGCGGGTACGAGTACCAGACCATCGAGGTCCAGGACGCGCAGACCAACACCACGCGGGTGGTCATCAACCTGCCCCACCTCGCCGCGTCCCGCCCGTCCATGAGCGGTGACGCCCGGTACGTCGCCTTCCAGGACGGCGAGTCGAAGGACGTCTTCCTCCGGGACCTGATCGGCGACACCATGGTCGGCCCGATCGAGGGCCCGTCCGTGGCGGCCTCCCTGGTCCAGTTGAGCGACGACGGCAGCAAGGTCGTCTACCTCGCGGGCTCGAACACCTACGTCTACGACGTGGCCACGGCCACGTCCCAACTGGTGGCGAACGTACGGGGCGTGGCCATCGATCCCACGGGCCGCCACCTCCTGTACGCCCCGGCCGGCTCGACCGGCGCGTCCACGCTCACGCTCCGCGACCTGCAGACGGGGACCGACGAGATCGTCTCCACCCAGCCCGCCTCGGCCGGGACCAACGCGGTCAGCACCGGTGGGCACGACGTGGTCTTCCAGTCCACGGCGTCCGACATCGTCCCCGACGACACCAACGGCACCTCGGACCTGTTCGTCCGCCACTTCTCCTGACCGTCCCCGCCCCACCGCCGGAGCCCCGGCCCACCAGCGGGTGGGCCGGGGCTCCGGTGCGTCGACGGCGTGGGTCAAGATGGCTCCATGACATCGAGGACGGACGACGTGACCGGGACGGTGGCCGAGGTCGTGGCACGGGAGCTGGAACTGATGGCCCCCGAGGTCCGCACGTCGAGGGAACGGGCCCGCCGGCTCCTGGACCCCGCGTTCGTCGAGGTGGGGGCCTCGGGGCGGACGTGGGACCGGGAGGCGATGCTCGCCGCGCTGCCGGAGATGGAGGGCGGCGGCGAGGACGGGCCGCGCTACGAGCCCGTCGGCATGACGGGGACCGTGTTGGCCCCGGGCGTGGTGCACCTGACGTACGAGACGACGATCGACGGTCGACGGGCCCGCCGCAGTTCGATCTGGCGGACGTCCCAGGACCCGCTGGACGCTGCCGCGCCTTCCGCGTGGCGGATGTACTACCACCAGGCCACGCCCGTGCCCTCCGATCCGCCCGGCCCGACGCATGGCTGAGGTTCCGGTGGAGACGCGGGACGTGCGGGGGCCGGGCGAGCCGACCGACGCGGACCTGGCGACCGCGCGATGGCCGATCGCCGACTCCCCGGACGTCGATTGGCTGCGGGAGCTGACCGACGACGACGGGCTCACCGGATTCATGCCGCCGCCGCTGCCGGACGCGGCCTGGGTGCTCCATCCCCTGTACGCCCACGAACTCGGGCCGTTCGACATGACGTACACCGAGTACCACCGGGCCGTGCTGATGGGCGGCGGCCCCGAGATCGTCCCGGGCCTCGACCCGGCGGAGGTGGTGGGCCGCGACCCGGGCGAGCGGCCGGGACCCCGTTGGCACCGGGTGCGCTGGCAGGAGCTGGCCCGCCGCAGCGGGGATCCCGTGGTGCCCGAGGGCTCGCCGCCGTACCTCACCTCGTTCCCGCCGACCGGACAGCGCCACTGGCCCGTCGGCGTCACCTCACCGCGCGAGGGCAGCATGGACCGGACCTCCTGGAACCGGCTGGCCGAGATCCTCTCCGCGCACAGCGTGACGGGTCCGGCGGCCCGCTGCCTGGCCTACTACAACCCGCTGCTGCTCGCGGCCGAGGACTTCGACAACCTGCACGTGCGGGCCGGCGCCCTCGCGGACGCGAAGGTGCTGTACGAGCACCCCGAAGAAGACGGGTGGAGTCCCTCCAACTTCTGGGCCGAGGACCGCTCGTGGGTCGTGTGCACGGACTACGACCTGATGGCCACCAAGGTGGCGGGCCCCGCTGCGCTCATCGAGGCCCTCCTCGCCGACGAGGAGATCGAGGCCGTACGACTGCCCTGGCCGCCTGACGCCGCCTCTGCCTCTGCCTAGGAGGACCTGCTGCGCAGCGCGCGGCGGACCCCGTAGAGGATCACGAGCAGCACGATCACGACCACCAGGCCGATCAGGAGCTTCTTGAAGAGTCCGCCCTTCTTCTTGCTCTTCTTGCTCTTCTTCGTGCCGGTGACGGCCTCGACCCGGGTGGGCACCGACGCGCGCACGCCGGTCGTCGCACCGGTGCCGCTCGCCGGGGCGGTGTGCGGGAGGGCCGCCACGGCGGAGGCCTGCCGGGCGGTCGGCACGGCCGCGGTGGCCGTTGCGGCCGGACCGAGCAGGAGCCCGGCGATCACGAAGAGCGGTACGCATGCGGCGGCCCGTGCGGGGCGCTTCCCTGGCCTGCTGTTCCTCGTCACTGTCTCCCCTGTTCCCTGTGTTTCTCGGTGTTTCTCGGTGTGCTCGGTGTTCTCGGTGGCGTTCTCCGAGACTTCCGGGTTCCCCCGGTTCCCCGGCCGAACCGCTGTGTTCCGGCCAGACGGGGCTGCGGAGCATCGTCGACGAGGGGGGCCTCCCTGGCAAGGGCACGGGGCGCACGGAGTCCGGCGCCCCCTACGCCCCGGCGCCGGAGACGGAGACGGAGACGGGGGAGGTACGTACGGACACGGCGGTCAGCCGGGGGATCGCGCGCACGAGGACGCCCTCGGCAGCGGCGGTCACCTCGTGGGCCTGCGCGACGGTCAGGCGGCCGTCGACGACCACCTCGGCCTCGGCCCGCAGCGCGTGGCCGATCCACCGCATGCGCACCTGACCGACGTCCAGCACTCCGCCCACACCGCGCAGGGCCCGCTCGGCCGTGTCGACCAGGGCGGGATCGACCCCGTCCATCAGACGTCGGCAGACCTCGCGGGCGGCGTCCCGCAGGACCAGCAGGATCGCGGCGGTGATCAGCAGGCCGATGACGGGGTCGGCCGCCCGCCAGCCGAGCGCCGCGCCCCCGGCGCCCAGCAGGACGGCCAGGGAGGCGAAGCCGTCGGTGCGCGCGTGCAGGCCGTCGGCGACCAGGGCGGCGGAACCGATCCTCCTCCCGGTGCGGATGCGGTAGCGGGCGACCCACTCGTTGCCGACGAATCCGGTCAGCGCGGCCGCGGAAACGGCCCGCAGGTGGGTGACGTCGCGCGGTTCGAACAGCCGGTCCACGGCGACCCAGGCGGCGAGTACCGCGGACGCCGCGATGGTCAGCACGACGAGGATCCCCGCCAGGTCCTCGGCGCGGCCGTAGCCGTAGGTGTAGCGGCGGTTCGCGGCCCTGCGCCCGAGCACGAAGGCGATCCCGAGCTGGACGGCGGTCAGGGCGTCGGCGGCGTTGTGGATCGCGTCGCCGAGCAGGGACACCGAGCCCGACAGGACGACGACCCCCGCCTGGACGGCGGTGGTCACCCCCAGGACGACGAGGGACACCCAGAGCGTGCGCATCCCCTCGCGGGAGGCCTCCATCGCCGTGTCGACCCGGTCGGCGCCGTCGTGCCGGTGGGGCCGCACCAGGTGCCGGAGCCGGCTTCGGTGCGGGTGCGGGTGCGGGTGCGGGTGCGGGTGTCCGTGCGGGTACGGGCGGTCGTGGACATGATCCTGATCGTGGACATGATCGTGATCGTGGGCGTGGACGTGCGCACGAGGTTGCGGCTTCGCCTCCATACGGCCCACCGTGGCACACGGATCCCCTTGCGGCTACGGCCGACGTACACGCCCTGACCAGGTGCGACGCACTGGCAATTGGGGCCCCTGGGCAACTGCTCCGCACGCCCTGGAGCGCCGGGCACCGCCGCCCGTCCGGCCGGGTCCGTGTGATGCGCGACACGGGACGGGCGTTCCGGGGCGGGCGTCCGTGATCATGGCCGGATGGATTCCCTCTTCCTCGGCATCGACGAGTTGACCGATACCCCGTCCGTGGCCGTCGTGGTCGACGTCATGCGTGCCTTCACGGTGGCCGCGTGGGCCTTCGGCCAGGGTGCGGAACGGATCGTTCTGGCCGGTTCGTTGGACGAGGCCCTGGCGCACAAGGAACGCCACCCGGATTGGGTGGCGCTCAAGGACGGCGCGCCCGCACCGGGGTTCGACACCGTCAACTCGCCCGGCCTGCTGAGGTCCATGGACCTCGACGGACGCACCGTCGTGCAGAAGACCACGGCGGGGACGGTCGGCGCCCTCGCGGTCCAGGACGCGTCGCTGGTGCTGTGCGCCGGTTTCGTGGTGGCCGAGGCGACGGCGCGGCTCCTGCGCACGCGGGGGTGCGACCGCGTGACGTTCGTGGTCACCGGTGAGGACGGGCGGGCCGAGGAGGACCTCGCCTGCGCCCAGTACATCGCCCGGCGGGCGGGCGGGGCCGAAACGGACGCGGCCGGTTTCCTGCGCCGCGCCGCCGACTCGCGGGCCGCCACCGAGCTGGCGGAGGGCATACGCGAGGGCGCACACCCCGATGACGTCCAACTCTGCCTGGAAATGGACCGGTTCCCCTTCGCGATGGTCGCCCGCCGGGAGGGCCCGCTCATGACCTTGCGCCCCTGCGCGGTGTGATCCGGTAGCGCCCCGATCACCGGGCGCGCGCTCCCTGCGCCCCCCATGCTCCCCCGCCAATGGGGTGAGCTGCCGTTTCCCGTGATCGTTCCCCGGCGTTGAACGGCCCGACGCGACCGCTTCCCGGCGCGTTGTCCAGAAATCCTTGGGAGTATCCATGCGTATGCGCTCTGCCCTCACCGCCTCGGTCCTCGCCGCCGGAATCCTGCTCGGTGGCGCCGGCGCCGCTCTCGCGAACGACGGTGGCGGGCTCGTCCAGGGCACCGGTTCGCAGGGCGCCGGCCGCACCAGCGACTCGTCGTTCGCCGGTGTCGTCGACCACGTCGGCCCGATCTACACCAACACCTCGTCCACCGAGTTCGAGTGGGACCGCGGCACGTTCCTGGGCATCCACTTCTAGTACGACGCCCCGGCGCCACGACGTACGGCTTCCACTGGGAGCGGCGGTTCCACCGCCGCTCCCAGTGGCATGTCCGGGCCCGTTGATTGACAACGTTTCAGTTGCGGCGGCCGATGAATCTGGCCGAAACCCTTCCGGCGGGATGCGACATGTGAAATTTTACATGTCACATGCCAACCAGCATGCCTACTGCCTGGCCCGTGCCACCCAGCACGTGGCCTCAACGGCCCCGGAGGCCCCCGCAGATGCATCCCTTCCGGATATCCAAGGCCAACGCGCGCAGGCTTCCTGCGCTCGGCGCGGCCGTCTTCATCACGCTCGGTCTGTTCACACCGCCGAGCCAGGCCGCCGTCTCCGTCGGCGCCACCCCGGCCGGCACCACCGCGCGCGGCGCCGCGGCCCCGGCGCCCCGGTCGATCCCGGTGCCCAGGTCGCCCGACGCGACGAACAAGAACGCGCGGTTCCGGATCTCCGCACAGGACAGCGCCCTGGTGTCCGCCCCGCAGCCCGCCCCCGCCGTCGAGTCGGCCGCCCCCGCCACGTCGCCGCGGCCCGGCGCGCGGCCCTCCGCCGCGGCGGCGGACGCCTGCGGCGACCTCTCCGGCGTGATCAACTCCACGGGCGGCGCACTGGTCCAGCAGCTCAGGACCCTCCCCCGGATCGACTGCACCTACCCGCTGTTCAACCTCACCGGGGAGAACGCGCGCAAGGCCTTCGGCGAAGCCCAGATGGTGACCGTGGCCAACGCGCTGCGCGACGCCTCCGCCGGTTACTCGGGCAACAACAACGCCTCCGTGGGCCAGTTGGTGCTGTTCCTGCGCGCCGGCTACTACGTGCAGGAGAACAACGCCGACGCCGTGGGCCCTTACGGTTCGGCGCTCGACGGCGCGGCGCGCGGCGCGCTGGACGCCTTCTTCGCGGCGCCGCACAGCAAGGACGTCACCGACGCCAACGGTGAGATCCTCAACGAGGTCGTCACGCTGATCGACAGCAGCCACACGGCCGGCCGCTACGCCGGCGTCGTCAAGTGGATGCTCGGCGCCTTCGACGCCACCTGGCCCGGCCAGATGAACCTCGCCATGCAGCACGTGGAGTGGGTCGTCCAGAACGGCTTCAAGGCCAAGAACGACGACCGCGGTTGGCGGGCCGCCCTCAAGGCCGACCCCGGCATCCTGAACACCTGGGCCGGTTTCATCACGCGCAACGGCGCGCAGCTGAACCGCTTGGACGTCGTCAGCAACGTCGGCCGCTACCTCGGCTACGCCCTGGACGTCCCCGAGCTCAGGGACCGGGTCCGGCCGCTGCTGAAGGACCTGATCAACCGTTACCCGAACGTCGGCCCCACCGCGCCGATCACCATGAACCTGGGCTGGTACACGCGCCAGTACGACAGGAACAACTGCGCGGCCTACTCCATCTGCGACCTGGGCGACCGCGTGCTTCCCGCGATCCTGCCGATCCGGCACACCTGTACCCCGGGGCTGAAGATCCGCGCCCAGGACATGTCCCCCGGGCAGTTGGAGGGCACCTGTACCAGCCTGGTCAACGAGGACGCCTACTTCCACCGGGTCATCGGTGACAAGGGCCCGATCCCGGGTGACGTGAACACCGACCTGGAGGTCGTCGTCTTCGACGACTACACCCAGTACTCCCTGTACGCCTGGGCCATCTACAACATCGACGTCGACAACGGCGGCATGTACGAGGAGGGCAACCCGGCCCTTCCCGGCAACCAGGCGCGCTTCATCGCCCACGAGGCCGACTGGCTGCGCCCGGACTTCCAGATCTGGAACCTCAACCACGAGTACACCCACTACCTCGACGGCCGCTACAACATGGCCGGCGACTTCGACGCCGGCATCACCACGCCGACCATCTGGTGGGTGGAGGGCATCGCCGAGAACATCTCCTTCGGCTACCGGGGCGAGCGCAACGCCGCCGCGATCGCCGAGGCCGCCAAGAAGACGTACAAGCTCAGCGACCTGTTCGACACCGTCTACAACCAGGACGCCGACCCCGACGTCAACGCGAACCGGGTCTACCGCTGGGGCTTCCTCGCGGTCCGCTACATGCTCCAGGCCCACCCGGCCGACGTCGAGACCGTGCTGGCCAAGTACCGCGCGGGCGACTGGAACGGCGCCCGCGCCTTCCTGAAGCAGACCATCGGCACCCGCTACGACGCCGGTTTCGAGACCTGGCTCACCACGACGTGCGCGACCGACGACTGCGGCGCCCTTCCGCAGGCCCGGACCACGCCGCTCTGCACGATCGCCGACGCCCGCCAGTTCGACAAGAACTGCCGCCGCGACAACCTCGCGGCCGCCGCCGGCAACTACAGCTACCACTTCGTGTACCTGCCGGCCGGCGTCAAGCAGCTGACCATCACGAGCAGCGGGGGCGCCGGCAACGCCGACCTCTACTACAACGGCCCCACCTGGGCGACCACCAACGGCTACCAGGCGAAGTCCACCCGGGTCGGCAACGAGGAGACCCTGACCATCGACGACCCGCCGTCCGGCTGGGTCTACTTCAGCCTCGCCGCCGCGCAGGACTTCAGCGGGGTGAGCCTCTCCACGCAGTCCAAGTGACCGGCTCCGCCCCACCCACGGCGCCGCCCTGCCGCCCGATGCCCGGACGGCGGGGCGGCGCCGTCGCGCATCCGGTGATGCCGGTGCGCCCGAGCTGATCTTGCGCATGCAAACCGGCCCGACCGGCCGTTCGCACCGTCGGGCTCGCCGGCCGCACAGCCGTGCGCCGCCCGGTGGCTTCAGGGTTGTCACCGGATCTCACAAGGGATCCGATCCCCATGCGACCCTCCCCCGTGGGGGCCGCAACCGTCGGGCGGCGCACAGCCGTACCGGGCTCCGTTTCGCAGCAGCGAAAGCGAAGCTCCGGTGGCAATGCCAAGATCTTGCGCCACGCACCCCAACCATGTCAACAATAGTTATCACCAGCACGCACCTACACTTGCACTGCCGGAAGCGTGGCCGGGAGATCCCCGGGTAGCCGGGACTGGAGCGGCTCCAGTACGGCAGGAAGGTGGCGGCCATGAGCGACTCCGTGGACGAGCGGGCGGCGCTGCTCGCGGAACGCCTGAACTTCCTCTTCGCCCACATCCACCCGCGCGGCGGCGCCCCGCAGTCGAACGAGGCCGTCGGCCTCGCGACCGGACTGCCGACGGCCGACATCGCCGACCTGCGGGCCGGGGTCCCGCTGGATCGGCCGCCGGGGACCTGCCCGTTCGTGAGCAGGCTGGAACACCTGCTCAGGACCCGGGTGACGGAGTCCGGAGTGCCGTACCTGCTCGGGGACGTCGCCAAAACGTGCGGGAAGTCCCGGGTGTGGCTCTACAACCTGCTGGCGGGGAAGAGCAAGCCCACCCTGGAGTCGACGATGGCCATCTGCCGGATGTTCCAGGTGGACCCGTCGTTCTTCACCGACGACCCCCCGCAGGCCCTCGCCCGGCACTTCGGCGTGGCGGCCGGGGCCGCGTTCTTCAGCCTGCCGCCCGACGACGTACGGGTCCGGGACACGAAGGCGTCGGTTGAGCTCCTGGTGGAGCTGCGCGAGGCGGGCGTACCGGCCGTCATCGGCCGCTACCTCGGCGCCCTGCCCCCGACCGGCCACGCGGCACACGGCTGAGCGCCGCGGGCGGCGGGCGCCGAGGCCCCGGGCTCACCCCAGGTCCTGGTCCCGGTCGGGAGAGGTCGCCCACCATTCGCCCAACGCCATCAGGTTGTCGGTGCCCGTGGCCCGGTAGATCCGGCCGAGCAGGCTCGTCAGGCTCCGCTCGCTGGTGCCGAGCGTGCGCGCGATCTCCGAACGGGTCCTGTTCTCCCGCAGCATGCGGATGAAGTCGCGCATCTGCGGGGTCGTCGCCAGCTCTCCCGCCTCCTGGCGCCGCTCCCCCCGCCACGGCCTGGACCGCTCCCACAGCTGCTCGTAGAACGACACGACGATCGCCACGACGACCGGCTGGGTGATGAAGAACGCCTCCGTCCGCCCCTCGAACTCCGGCGGCGCCGCGATCATCACGGCCCTCCTGTCCACGACGATCGTCCTGAGGTAGTCGGGGGCCCGCGTGCGGACCGCGGCGCCCGCGTCCGTCATCGCGGCCACCCACTTGACCTCGGCGTCACGGGCCCGCGCCGTGTGCGGATAGATCGTGCGGTACTCCAGACCCCGGCGGACGATGGCCAGGTCCCGCTCCAGCGAGGCCTCCAAGCTCCACGCCGGCCGGTCGACGGGGTGCGCACTCCACAGGCACGCCTCGACCCCCGCGACCATCCGCGTGAGCACGTCGTTCGCCTCCCCCTTGTCGGCGAGCCTTTCGATGCCCCCGACGGGCTGGGCGCCCGCCTGCGCGGCGAGGCCCGACAGCACCTCGGGCACCCGGCTGAGCCGCTGCAGGCGGTCCATCAGCTCGCCTATCTCCGCCTGCACGACCGACCGTTCCACCTGAGCCAGGTCCTGCACCGCGTACCGCCCCCGGGAGAAGGGCGAATCGGCGATGAGCCCACCGGCGAGCAGCTCGGACAGGGCCCGCTCCTGGCGGTCGCGCGCGGGTCCGCTCCCGGGGTCCGACAGCGGCCTTCCGTCCGACAGGCGCAGGAAGACCTCCCGCGCCTCGGCCGACAGGTCCAGCCGATCGAGTCGCCCGCCCGCGTCCGCTGCTCGCACGAACCCTCCCCATCGGGGCTTCCGATCCGGGAAGTGCGCCGACCGGAAGCCGCTCCTACTTGATCTCCCCCGCGGGGAACGTACAGGCTGCCGAGTGTGATTATCCAGGCACGGGCGCACCGCCCCGTCGGCCCTTCTCCGGCCGACCAGACCCGTGTCGGGGACGGACCCGGTCGCGCGCGGCCCCCGCGCCCGCCGAGAGTCAGTGCCCGCGCGGCCCTCTCGCCCGCCGCCGCCCACGCCCCCGCACCGTCCGACTTACGGTTCGGCTCGCGCCTGGACTAGTCCGTCACCGTCGGCGGTCCGGCACACAGGGGATCGTCCGCGCGTGGTGCGGACGATCCGTCGCACGCTTCCGCCGACACGCAGGTCATGTGGGGAGAACGATCCATGCAGGCAGTCCGCCGGACCCTGGGTCTCGTCGCGGGCACGGTCAGGGAGATCCGCACCCTGCGCAAACTGCGCAAGGGCTTCTCCGCCCGGCTCGGGCTGTCCGCCCACCCGACCCTGGAAGAAGTCCGCGCCGCGGTCGCCCGCAGCTGCGGCACGCCGATCCGGATCGTCCACCTGCCGCTGCGGCACCCCTTCACCGGAGGGCTGCTCCACACCCCCACCGAACTGACCCTCGTGGTGGACAGGAACTCGCCGACCGTCCTGCAGCACTTCGTCATCGCCCACGAGCTCGCGCACGCCTTCCTGGGCCACGACCCGCAGACGGTGGGCCACGAGCTGCAGTCCGTACTCCTCGCCGGGCTCGCACCGGCGCTCGATCCGCGCATCGGCCGCATGATGCTGGCACGGTCCTACTTCGACGGACCGCACCCCCACCGGTCGCACGGCGGATCCCTCCCTGAACGGGAGGCGGAGACCCTCGGCCGACTCATCGTCAGCATGATCACCGACACGAGTGCGGGCGCGGGAGAGGGAGCCCCCGCCGCGTCGGCGCTGCGCCACAGGGGGACGAGCGGTGTCTGAGGGCGCGGCCGACGTGGTCTACCTGGTCATCGTCGTGGTGGCGTCGTGCACCACCCTCGGCAAGTACGCCGCCTGGCGCCGCGAACGGTCCACGGCCCTGCGCCTGATCACCACCTGCTCGGCGGTCGGCGTCGTGGCCTTCCTGGTGGCGACACCGCTCGTGTGGCGCGCCGTCGCCCGTCTCACCGGGTCCGCGAACGCGGCCGAGCCGGTGGTCTTCGCCTGCATCCTCGCCTTCTTCGCCCACACGCACGTGATGTCCCTGATGTGGTGGCCCGACCCGACCGCGAAGGCACCCGGGCGCGGGCGGCTCGTACGGCCGTTGGTCGTCTACTGCGCCGCGACCGTCGCCATGGTGGCCGGATTCGCCGCGGGCGACCTCGACGACGCGCCCCGGCCGCTGGACTTCAACATCGCCTACGGGCAGGACCCCGGAGCCCTGGTCATGTTGGCCGCGTTCCAACTCGGGCTCGCATACGCCTCGGTGTCCACGGCCGTCCGCTTCCGCCGCAACGCGCACTCCTCCCACAGCGATCCACGGCTGCGCCGGGCCCTGCGGCACATCTCCCTCGCGACCTGGTTCATCGCCGGATACGTCGCCTGCGTGATGCCGGCGACGCTCGCGGGCGCCCTGGGTTCGCACGCCCTGGACCCGCTCCACAGCCTGGGACCCGTCTCCGGCACGGTGGGGGCCCTCGTCATCAACTGGGGCTTCTCCGGGGCGGCGATCTCGCTCTGGCGCGCGGACCGGCGGGACTACCTGGCCCTCACCCCCTTGTGGGAGCTGACGCACCGGGCCGATCCCCGCATCGCCCTGGACGCACGCAACCGGGTCACCGACCTGGGCCTGCTCCACGTGCGCGACTGGCACCTGGTGACGCGGACGGCGGACATCCTGAGCGCGATCCGCGGCCTCTACCCGTACTTCGACGACGAACCGGTGGTGCGCGTCCACCTCCTGGCACGCGCGAGGGGCTGGCCCCTGGCGGACGAGCGGGCCGCGGCGGCCGCGGCCCTGGTCCTGCGGGCGGTCGCCCTCACCGGGAGCGGCGCCGAACGGGACGGCGAGAGCGGCCTGGTCCTGCCCGGCGGGAGTCTCGAACCCGCGGCGCAGCGCGCCCACCTGGTGCGCGTCGCGGGCTACCTCGACCATCCCGACGTGCTGGCCGCGGCCGGCCTCGACGGGGCGAGGCGGCCGGTCCCGGCGCCCTAGCCACCCCGGCCCGGCCCGCCCCGGCCGGGGCTACCGGACGCGCACGGGCGCCGCCTGGGCGCGCAGGGCCAGTGCCACCCGCCACCAGAACCGCGGGGTCTTCAGGTCCGCCGGCCGCCTGCGCATGTTCACCACGTCGAGGAACCGCTCCTGCACCCAGGCGTCCGTCACCGAGGCCCGGGCCATCAGCTCCGACATCCGGCGCGCCAGCGCGTATCCCGCGGGGTAGGGGCCGCTGACGTGCGGCTGGGCGAGGTCGGCGAGCGTGGAGACCTCCCAGGCCGCGTCGACCACCACCGCGACGTGGTCGAAGTACCCGCGGGCGGGGGCGTGGAGGTCCGCTCCCCCGCGCAGGTGCGCCGCGAGGCAGGAGGCGTGGAGCAGGGCGCTGGTCATGCCCTGCCCGTAGACCGGGTTGAAGGACGCCACCGCGTCCCCGACGACGAAGAGCCCGCCGGGCAGCCGCTCCACCGCCCACCACCTGCGGCGCGAGGAGTGGCCCATGGTGTACGTCCGTACCTCGCCGACCATCTCGCAGGCATCGGCGACGACCCCGAAGGGCTCGGCCATGGCACGCATCCGCCGCAGAAACTCCGCGCCGTCGCGCGTCGGACGCCTGTCCGCGTAGGCCGCGATCACGGCCATCCACAGGTCGCCCTCCACCGCCGCCATGGCACCGGTGTCGGCCCGCGGGTCCGTCAGGGACGGCAGTTGATGGGCCACGACCACCCCGGGGAGTTCGTTCCCCCGGCGCAGGAGCGCCGTGGCGTACCCCAGATCGATCCGCATCCGGTCGACCGGCGGGGCCTCCCAGCCCGCCTCGGTCAACCACGCGGAGAGTCGGCTCGACCGGCCCATCGCGTCGACCACGGCATCCGCCGTGAGCGTCCGCTCCGGCTCCTGTCCCGGCCCCGCGGGGCGCAGCCGGACGCCGGTGATCCGTGCGCCACGGGTGACGAGCCCGACGGCCCCGGCGCGCACCACGTCGACGTGGTCGTCCGCGAGGGTGCGCCGACGGGCGTGCTCCTCCAGCAACGCGCGGCTCACGCCGATCAGTTCGTTGCCGGGCACGTCGACCTTGCGCACCGTGTCCGCGAACATCCGGATCTCGTCGCCCGACCCCAGGACGGCGCCGTCGGCCAGCAGTTCCTCGCAGAGCCCGGGCCACCAGCGGTCCGCTTGGCGCCGGCCCATGTCGAGCAGTGCGTGGAGCTGACCGCTCTGCGGCACACCCGCCCTGGCGCCGCCCGCGCCCAGTGCGTCGGGTTCGACGATCGTGACCCGATGCCCCTCGCCGCGCACCGCCCGCGCGGCCGCGAGGCCCGCGATGCTTCCCCCCAGGACGACCACGTGCTTCACGCGCTTCTCCTCCATCGGCTCACGACACCCCCGCCCGGCCGCGCCGGACGCGGTGGGAGCAGCCTAGGCGTGTCGCGCAAGTCCCTCCCCGACCACCGCCGGGAGGTGCCCCGGGGCGGCGGCGGGGGGTGCGGCGGTCCGGCTCAGTGCAGGATGCTGACCGCGCGGGCGATCACCAGGAGCGAGGTCAGCAGGGCCGCCACGCTCTGGACGGCCATCATGAGCTTGGCCCGGGAGGACAGCGGCATGGTGTCCGTCGGGCTGAAGGCGGTGGAGTTCGTGACGGACACGTACAGGTAGTCGACGAGCGTGGGCACCCAGTCCGAGGACTTGCTCGCTCCGTCCGCGACCTCGCCGACGGCGTCGTCGTTCTCGTCCTGGGAGAACCGGAAGTCCGCCAAGGGCAGTTCGGAGCGGGGCAGTTGGGTCCTGCTCACCGGGCCGCCCCGGTCGAGTTCCCAATAGCCGAGTCCGAAGACGATGACGTTCGTCAGCCAGACCTGGAGGGCCGCGATCAGCAGGGAGCGGCCGTCCTCGGCCCGCGCGTGCACCAGCTGGTCGACGAGCAGGCCGAGGGCCACCAGGTTGCTCGCCGCGATGAGGAACACCAGGGACAGGGACAGTACGCGAAACGTCCTGGTCTGGCGGGTCAGCCGTCTCGGGTTGATGGCGATCAGCGGCAGCAGGAGGAGCACCTCCAGGGCCGGGAGCACGTACCGGGGCGTGACCAGCAGCTGCTGCGGCAGGGCCAGGTACAGGCCGATCGCCGCCAGGGTCGCCGCGACCGCCGGGAGCCGGGCCTCGCCGCGGCGTTCGTGGCGGGGATGGTGCGTGGGGGCGCTCGCCCGGCTGCGCGTCATGGGGGTGCCGCCTCTCGGTCTCCCGAACGGGGCACGTGTGGACGTGGGGCCCGTGCTCCCCGTCTACCCGACCCGCGGCGTTCCATGGCTGCCGGTCGGCGCCCGGTCCGCGGCGCCGGGCGATCGGTGCGGGGGCGCGGCGAGACCGTAGTGCGGCAGGGCGATGTCCCCCGCCTTGGCGAACTGCGCGGCGAGCAGGTTCCGCATCGGCCAACGGGTCATCGACCGCATCGAGAGGTCGCGCATCCGGATGCCGAGGCGGCTCGACGGCGCGTACCCGGCGGCCCCGCCGGGAGGCAGCTGGTGCGCCTGGTCGACGTAGGGGCGCATCACCTCGTCGTAGCGGCGGAAGGCGACCGCGTGGTCCCCCGCGGCCGCGGCCAGCTCACCGGCCAGTACGTACGCGCCGACCAGGGCGAGGCTGGTCCCGAGGCCGGTCAGCGGGGTCGCACAGTATCCGGCGTCGCCGAGCAGGGCCACGCGGCCGCGCGACCAGCTGTCGAGGCGCACCTGGCCCATGGAATCGAAGAAGAAGTCCGGGGCGGTGCGCATCGACCGCAGCAGGGCGGGGGTCTTCCAACCGACCCGGGCGAAGCGGCGGGCCACGAGATCCTGCTGGGCGGCGACGTCACGGCGGTCGTAGGAGAGCGCCGGCGAGCGGAAGCTGAAGCCCGCCTTGATCTCTCCGGGCAGGCGACCGGGCCGGGCGGAGACGACCAGGCCGCCGGGCGCGTTGTGCATGAGGAACCAGCCGTCGAGGTCGATGTGGTTCAGGTCCGGGCCGTCGAAGGCGGTGAACCAGGCGGTGTAGACGTCGATGGGGCGGACGAAGTCCCGCTCCGGGCCGAAGGCCAGCGCGCGCACCACGGAGTGCGGGCCGTCGGCGCCGATGACCAGCGCGAACCGGCGCGGCGCGGCGCGCTCGAAGGTGACGGTGACCCCGTCCGCCCGACCGTCGCCGCCCGCTCCCTGGTCGATGCCGGTGACGGTGTCGTCGAAGAGGTACTCCGTGTCCGCCGCGGTGGCGTCGTACAGGAGGCGGGCCAGGTCGCCGCGGAGGATCTCGATCTCGGAGACGATCCCCTCACCGCCGAAGCTGTCGGCGCCGACCCTCGCGGTGACGCGGCCGGTGGTGTCGACGAGCGCGAAACCGTGTTGGTCCACGCTCTCGGCCCTGGCCCGGTCCATCAGGCCCATCCGCTCGATCACGGTGCGCCCGGCGCCCCGCAGGTCCACGGTCTGCCCGCCGGGGCGGGGCGCCGGGGTGCGTTCCACGATCGTGACCGCGAAGCCCGCCTTGCGTAGCCAGTACGCCAGCGCGGGTCCCGCGATGCCGGCGCCACAGATGAGTACCTCGTTGTTCTCCATGCCGCGAATGTACGCCGTACGCGCAGTAGTGCACAAGCGTGAAATCCCTGTCAGGTACAGTAAGTTGCACCGCACTGCACTAGTGCGGAGAAGCCAGAAACCGCCCACGACCGCCGCTCGACCGGCGTCGGCGGCTAGGATGGCGCGCGTCGTGGTGCACTAGTGCGGAGGAGTGTTGGTGAGCGAACGGGCGGTACCGCGTTACAGCCAGATCGTCGGCGAACTGCGGCGGCGGATCGAGGCCGGTGAACTGGCGCCCGGCGATCGCGTGCCGTCGACCCGCGAGATCACCCGGCAGTGGGGCGTCGCGATGGCGACCGCGAGCAAGGTGCTCGCCGAACTGCGCCGGGACGGCGCGGTCCGCGTCGTCCCGGGCGTCGGGACGGTCGTGGCGGCCCCGGCCGACCCGCCGCGGACCGGCCGCCCCACGGCCCCCGCCCGGCCCGCGCCCCCCACGCCCCCCGTACGCCCCGACGGGACGCCCGACAGCGCCCCCTCGCTCCCGACGGGACTCGCACTGGGCCCGATCGTCGCCGCCGCCGTCGCCATCGCGGACGCGGAGGGACTGGCGGCGCTCTCGATGCGCCGGGTCGCCTCCGACCTCGGGGTGGCGACCATGTCGCTGTACCGGCACGTGGCGGACAAGGACGACCTGCTCACGCGGATGATGGACGCCGTCATGGCCCGGCGCCCGCTGCCCGCCGATCGGCCGGAGGGCTGGCGGGAGGCGCTCGAACTGGCGGCCCGGCTGCTCTGGGACCTCTTCCGCCGCCACCCCTGGCTCGCACCGGCCCTCTCGGTGACGCGCCCCCAGGTGATCGTCTCGGGCCTGTCGTACAGCGAGTGGATGCTCGCGACCCTGCACGCGCACGGCCTCGACCTGCGGACCGCCTTCACCGCACACCTCACCCTCTTGAACTACGCCCGGGGCATCGCGGCCAACCTGGAGTCGGAACGGGAGGCCGAGGCCGACAGCGGGCTCGACAGCGAGCAGTGGATGGACACCCAGGAGCCCGCGCTGCTGGCGGCCATGGACAGCGGCCGGTTCCCCGCGCTCTCCCGCCTCGCCACGTCCGGGTACGACCTCGACCTCGACGCCCTCTTCGAGTTCGGCCTCCAGCGCCTCCTGGACGGCCTCGCCACCCTCCTCGACGAACCGACCCCCGAACCCCCGCGATCGGAGGCTTAGGCGTCGTTTCTTATGGCGTGATCGTTCGTTGCACCGTGCATGACGGATCTGGCTGAGCGGCTGGTGCCGGACGAGTTGTGGGTGCTGTTCCGGCGGGTGGTACCGCCGACGGAGGTCATACGTCCGCAGGGCGGCGGCCGACGCCGGGCGGGTGACCGCGAAGCTCTGGCCGCGATCATCTTCGTGGCAACCTCGGGCGGACTGCCGCTGTCGCTGGGTATCTCCGGTGCGAACATGCATGACAGCCAAGGCCTTGAACCGCTCGTGCGGGGCATCCCGCCGATCCGCTCACGCCGCGGCCCACCGCGGCGACGACCGGCGAAACTACACGGCGACAAGGGCTACGACTACGATCACCTGCGTCGATGGCTCCGCAAGCGCGGCATCCGCCACCGCATCGCCCGTAAAGGAATCGAGTCGTCACAGCGGCTCGACCGCCACCGATGGGTTGTTGAGGCGACCGTGTCCTCGCTCGCTGGCTGACGGCGGCTCCACCGCCGCTACGAGCGCGAGGCCGAACACTTCCTCGCCTTCGCCGGCATAGCCGCAGCCCTCATCTGCCACCGCAGACTCGTCCGTGTAGACGGGCAGGAACAGTCAGCGTGAGGCCCCGACACTGGCGACCCAGACACCGAACGGCATGATCTCCGGGTCGGTCCCGGTCTTCGTCGAGACGCTCTGCACGTCGTTCGGATCCGACCAGACGATGGAGCCTGGCCCGCTGTCGGCCAGAAAGCCCTCGACGACCGGAGCGAGGTCGTCGGAAGCGATATAGGTACCGCTGAACGGCAACGCATCCGGGGGCACGGAACCGGTTGAGCACCGAAGCTGCCCGGCCTGTTCGTCGTGCCACACGTAGAAGGTCGCCACGCCGGGAAAGCCCAGATCGCGAATGCGTTCCCGGATGGCAGCAGCAGTCCGCTCGAAGGCAGCCACCACCGCGGCGACGGACAACGAACTCCTGTCCTCGTCTCCCGTACTCAGCGACCAGGTGTTGGTCTCCCACTCGACCTGCCGGTCAGCCGGCTCCAGGACCAGGGGTTCGGCCGCCACCTCAGCAATCCACTTCAACAGCACCACAGCAGTATCCTGCACAGCTCGGCTCGCGAATCACCAAAAGAAACGACGTCTCAGGAACGACGGAGAAGGCGGCGTTCACGCGCCCCGGGTCACCCCCCGGACCGGGGCGCACCCGACGGCGACGGCCTAGCGGACCACGACGTGGCGGAGGTGGACGACTCCGGAGGGGAAGGTGCGGACATCGGCGAGTTCGAGGTCCACCCGGCGCTCGGCGCGGGGGAAGAAGGGGAGCCCGCCGCCCACCAGCACGGGGTGCACCCGCGACCGGTACTCGTCGATGAGGCCCGCCTCGGCCACCGCGGCGGCGAGTTCGGCGCCGCCGATCGCGATCTCGCCCTCCCCCGGCTCGGCCCGCAACCGCTCGATCTCCTCCACCACGTCGCCGGAGGCCAGCCGGGCGTTGCCCCGCACCGCCGTCAGGGTTCTGGAGAAGACCACCTTGGGGAGCGGGTTCCAGAGCACGGCCCACTCGCGCATGACGTCGTCCAGCGACGGATCCTGCTCGGCGGTTTCCCAGTACAGCATCGTCTCGTACAGCCGTCGGCCCATCAGGTGGCAACCGACCGCGCGGAACTCTTCCGTGATGAACCGGAAGAGTTCCGTGTCGGGCTCCGTCCAGTCGAAGCCGCCGTCCGGCCCGACGATGTACCCGTCGAGCGAGACGCCCATCGAATAGGTCACCTTGCGCATCAGAAGTCCTCCTCCTCGGCAACGGAATCGACCGTACGGCCGCCGGACCGTCGCCCCGGGGCTCCGACACGGCTCACCAGAACTGTCGGAGGTTGAAGCTCCGCAGGGACACGTGGCTCGCGGGCTCGGTCGTGCTCCGGGCGTAGAGCAACGGCATCGCCGTACCCGCCGATCCGTACGCGGCGTTCCACGCGAGCCACTGGTACGCGTCCCAGCCGCGCTCCATGCCGATGCCGACGCCGTCCCTGCTCAGCGTGGTCCTGGCCAGCCGGTGGTGGAAGGCGACGTCGTAGCGGGCCTTGACCTCCAGCGGGCGGCGCCGGTGCCGGTCGAACCAGCGCAGCGCCGAGGCGCCGCGCTCGCTCGGCTCCTCGGAGTCCGCGTGGACCGCCAACAGCGCGTCGAGGTCGTACGGCTCGTTCCGCATGAACCGCAGCATCGTCCCCTTCGCGGCCTCGACGGCCGCGTCCAGCGTCCCGCCCCCGAGCCACCGCGGCTGCGCGGGCGCGCCCGACCAGTCCGGACCGAAGGCCTCCGTCATGTCCCGCTCGACGCTCTCGCTGAAGGGGTCCAGCGGGGTGAAGCGGAACTCCGTGTCCGAGAGGGCGTTGTGCCGCGCCAGTAGCGCCTCCACGTCCTGCGCGTGCTGGTCGAGCGTGCGGAGCAGGTGCTCCGTGCGGCCTTCGCGCGCGTAGCGCAGGAAGACGAGGGAGTGCACCGTGCCGGCGGCCCGGTCGGTCGCCGTCTGCTGGGACACGTTGACCGTGCGCGCCTTCGCGTGCGCGTTGTCGAGGAGCGCGGCGACGAAGGCCACCATGCGGCTCGATCCCGCGGGGTCGACGTGCTCGGGGAGCCGGGGGTCGCCCACACCGGCGCGGTGCGCGCACAGCCCGATCTCCACGGTCAGGTCCGGCCGGTCCTGGAGCAGCGCCGAGAGGAAGCGCGCGCCGTCCGGGTAGCGGTTCGCCTCCGGATTGAACGCCTCGCCCTGCCGACTGAACCGGAACCCGGCGACCATGGTGGGGACCAGTGCCAGCATGCGCGGGACGGTCAGGGCGGTGCGGTCGGCCCGCGGCAGCCGGTCCAGCAGCTCCCTCGCCTTGATGATCTCCTGGCGCACGGCGACCTGGCCACTGCACGCGTAGATCGTGGCCGCGATCGCGGCCTCCCACCGGCTCGGCCGCTTGAGGGCCAGCGGATGGATCTCCGCCAGCGCGTCCGGGGACGGCAGGGGTACGTCGTCGACCGACTCGGCGTCCTTGCGCAGGGCGCACAGCTCCGCCAGCTCGCGCACGCCGATCTTCGCGCCGTTGTGGCGGCTCAGCGCCTGCGACCTCGAGTAGTCCCAGAACACCATCTCTTCTGCCATCACGCTTCTCTTCCTGTGTCGCTTCCTGCTTGCGGCGCCGGACGGGCATCCGCCGCCCCGCCCGCGTCCCGCGTGAGCACCGGACCGGCCGCGCGCCGTACGCCGGTCAGCGCCGCGGCGGCGGCCAGCGCGGCCACAGCCAGCAGCGCCCACGGCCACCCGGGGCCCAGGGCCAGGGCCGCGGTCAGGGCCAGCGGGGCGATCGCGGAGCCGATCCCCCAGGACAGCTGGTGCAGGCCGAGGTGCCGGCCGGGCGTCGCGTCCGGAGCCATCCGGACGGCCACGACGTCGCTGGTCGGGGCGTGCATCAGTTCCGCCGCGGTGAACACCAGCACCGCGAGGGCGAGCAGGGGCAGCGCGGCCGACCCCGGCAGCCCGCCCGCCGCACCGAACAGCACGGCCGCCACGGACCACACCAGAGCCGCCCGTCGAAGGGTGCGCAGGTGCTCGCGCCGCTCCAGCCACCGCACCATCGGCGACTGGCCCGCCATGACCAGTACGGTGTTCAGCGCGAAGAGCGCGCCCACGACCCAGGCGGGTTGGTGGAGTTGGCGGACGACGTAGAGCGGTACGAGCACCGGCAGCGCCGTGCAGAGGAGCACGAGCACCGTGTTGGCCGCCACCATGGCGAGGTAGGAACCGGCGGGCCGGGGGCCGGTCGTACGGTTCCCGGGCGCGGCCGGTTCGGGGCCGGTGGCCGGGCGCCGGTCGGTGGCCGGGAGCAGCGCGACGAGGACGGTGGCGAGGACGTAGCTGGCCGCGTTCGCCGCGAGGACCAGGCGCAGGCCGGTCAGGCCGTGCCCGGCCAGGACGCCTGCCGCGAGCCCGCCGACGGCCATCCCGGCGTTGCGCAGGGTGCGTTCGAGGCCGTACCAGCGCATCAGCTCGCCCGGGTGGCACCGGCGGGCCAGGAAGGCCCTGTTGGCGGGCCAGAACAGGTTGTCGCCCAGCGCCGCGAGGGTGGCCGCGACCAGCAGCGTGGTCGGGGATCCGGTGGCCAGGTAGACGCAGAAGGCGGTCGCGCGCAGCACGTGGGCCGTCTGGACCAGGGGCAGCGGGCCCCACCGGTCGATCAGCGGACCCGACAGCGGCCCCGCGGCCAGCGCGGCGGCGCCGGCCACCGTCAGCAGCGTTCCGGCGGTGGCCGCGGTCATCCGGTCCTGCCACGTCAGGTAGAGCAGCAGGAACGGCAGGGCCAGGCCGCTGCCGGTGCTGTCGATCGCCACGGCGGCGAGCAGGCGCCGCTGCCCGTCCAGTCGGGGCAGGCCGAGCGCCGTGCCGAGCCGCCCCGGCCGCGGCGGCGCGGACGGTGTCGCGCTCACCGCGGGCCGACCTCCGCGCTCGTCACGGCGCGACCTGCGTGAGCCTCACAGCTCCGCCATCGCGTTGCCGAGGTAGTTGGGCAGTCGGGACAGCTGTCCCCAGAGTTCGTCGAGGTCCACGGGGTAGCTCTCCCGGTAGCGCCGGGTCACGGCCTCCACCTCGGCCCAGGTGGTCGGCATCCGGCCGTCGTTGTACCGGGGCGCCAACTGGTCGTACAGCTTGGTGCCGGGGCGCAGGAAGAGCTGGTTGAGGCCGAAGTAGCCGGGCAGGTCCGTCGCCCATTGCAGCAGCTCGCCGTTCTCGCAGGCGGGGTCGTCGGGCAGGCCGATGAGGACGAACGCGAACGGCGTGACCCCCGCGTCCTGCAGCCTGCTCACCGCCGCGTTGGTCACCCCGGGCTTGATCCGCTTGCCGACCGGTGTGTCGGCGATGCCCGGGGACTCGGCGCCGAGCCACATGCCCTTGCAACCGGCCCGCGCCCACTCCTCCACGTCCGTGCGGAGCACGACCTCGGCCCGGCTCTGGCCCGTCCAGCCGATGTCCTGCCCGGTCAGGCCGCGGCACAGGTCCCGGTAGTAGGTGGGGTGGAGCCCGAAGACGTAGTCGAGGAAGAAGATGAAGTCCACGTCGCGCTCGCGCATCGCGGCGATCTCCGCGAGGGTGCGCTCCACGGGCTGCGGGCGCATGCGGGTGCCGAACGGGAGGTGGCAGAAGGTGCACCCGTAGGTGCAGCCGCGCACCCCGAGCACGATCCCGCACGAGCCGCGGCGCACCTGGCCGTCCATGAACACCTCGGCGGTGTAGGAGTCCATGTCGAACAGGTCGTACGCCGGCAGCGGCCACTGCTCGGGGGCGAGCTGCGGATAGCTGTCCACCAGCGGCATCACGGGGAGGGAGGGCCGACCCGCGATCAGGTCGCGCACCGCCTGGATCCCGGCGGAGTCGGTCTCGCCGCGGGCGACGAAGTCGACGCCCAGCTCGCGGCGCGTGGCGTCCGGGAGCTGGGTGGCGTGCGGTCCGCAGGCGAGCAGGGTGGCCCGCGGCCATTGCCGACGCGCCTGCTCCGCCATCTCCTTGACCGGGTCCAGCACGAGCGGGTAGCACTGCGCGCGGTCGGCGATGGCGGTGATCACGACGACGACGTCGGGGGCGCCGTCGGTGTCCGGCGGGGAATCGGTGAGGCGGTTGTCCCAGACGGACACGCGCACGCCCTCGGCGCGCAGCACCGCGCAGGCGTTGGCCACGTCGAGCGGCAACTGGAGGAATTCGCGGTCGAATTCGTCGTCGGGGATGGCGAAGAGGACATGGGTCACGAGGGGCTCCCGGGCAGGTTCATGGGCGCGTGGGGGCAGGGACGGACGGCACCGGGGTCCCCGAGGGGTGGGGAGGTGGGGGAAACGCGGTCGGGGAACCGTGCCGGACCGGGGTGCGGGAGGCCGAGCGCACCCGGGCCGCCCCGGCACGGCGACCTTACGAAGACCGCGGGCCGCTGCCACAGCCCCTACGACCCCTACGACCCCCTATCGCGCGCCGCGGCGGCGGGTGGCGCGGCCGTCCGGGGGCGCTCCGGGCCCGGACGCGCCGGGGCCCCCTCGCCCGGGGCCCGCCCCGGCCCGGTCCCGGATCCGGGCGGCGCCCCGCGCCCCGCCCGGGTCGTCGGTAGGGGGTCGTAGGGGTCGTAGGGGCTGGGGCGCCGCCCGGAGCGCTCCATAGGCTCCCGATGTGCCGGAGGGGCCCCGTGCGAAGCGACCCGGGACGGCCCACGCGGCCTCCGGCCCCGCCCCGCGGGCCGTCGCCGCGCCGCGGATCCCGCCCCCCGCTCCCGAACGTACCGCCCGGGAGGCGGCGCCGGCCGCTCCCCGCCGATGTGCCGGACGCCCCGGACCGCCGGCCAGCTCCACGACGAGAAGAGGTTGGAACGATGACGTTGACCGAAGGAGATTCCAGGGGTGTCGCGCTGGAGGACGTCGCCGTCCCGGGCCCGGGCACGGGTCGGTACGAGGTCCTCGACGGCCGGATGACGCCCCATGACGTCGACGCGACCGTCCGCTCGGTGCTGCGCGGCGAGGGCGTCCCACTCGGGGAGCGGGAGCCCGGGGCGCCGACTGCCGGGCAACCGGCCGTCGGGGAGCTGCTGTTCGACCTGGACGGCACCCGGGTGCGGCTGCGCAGTCGCCCCCTCGCGGACGCCGCACCGGACACCCTCGACGCCGTCTCTCCCCCGGCCGCCCGCACCCAGGTGCTGCTGTCGGCCGACGGGCCGCTCTCCGAGCGGGCCGGGGCCGTCTTCGACCGCGTCGTCGGGGCGCTGACCCTGCGCGGGCACTGCTACACGCCCGCGGAGGTCGAGACCATCGTGGCCGGCATGCCGCTGGTGGCCCGCTACGCCACCGGGGAACCGGCCTTCCGGGACTGGGCGTTGATCTTCCGCGACCACTACGTGGAGAACAGCGTCGGCTTCCTGTTGGGCATGGAGCGGGCCGGGATCGACCCGCAGTGGATCTTCGCGCTCTCCAAGGGCGACCGGACCCTGCACCGCGACCGCGTGCACGCCTGGTTCCTGCACCGCGGCTACCGGAGCGACACCTTGGACAACTCGGTCATCAACGGCTCGGCCGACACCTCGGCGCGCGCGTACGCCCTCGCGGTCAACGAGCAGGTCGACGACTTCGTGCGGCGCGCGCACGCGGCGGGCCGCAAGGTGCTGGTGATCGACGACGGCGGTCTGCTCGCGCAGGGCTACGGGGCCGAGGGCGTCCTGGAGGACGGCATCGACGGCGCCGTGGAGCTGACCGTCAGCGGGCTGAAGCGGATCGCGGGCGCGCCCGGCGAACTGACCATCCCGGTGCTGAACATGGCGCGCTCGCGGCTGAAGAGCATGCTCGGCTACAACGAGATAGCCGACTCGTGCGTACGGCGGCTGCGGGCGATCCTGCCCGGTGAGAAGTTCATCGGCCGACACGTGCTGCTGCTGGGCTACGGCACGCTCGGGGGCCGCGTGGCGCACGCGCTGCGCGCGCTGGGCTGCCGGGTGGCCGTGGTGGACACGGACGTCCTGGCGCTGATCACGGCGGCGGAGCACGGGTACGAGACGTACCGCAGCACGGGCGAGGCGCTCGGCGCCCACGCGCCCTTCCTGATCATCGGCAACACCGGTGAACTCGCCCTCACCCACGACGATCTGCCGCTGCTGCCCGACGGGGTCTACCTCGCCGGATTCGCCACGAAGGACTTCAGCCTGCTCAGCGAGGGGTTCGAGGGGCTGCGCTCCACGCCGGTCCCCCAGGTCGGCGTCCGCCACACCCTGCCCGGCGGCACCACGGCCACCCTGCTGGGCGACGGCCGCTCGCTCAACCTCTTCGAGTACGAGGGCATCGCGAACCGCGGTTACGACGCCTACCGCGCCGGCACCCTGATCGCGGCGAAGCTGCTGTGCCGCGAGGCGGGCGGGCTCGCCCCCGGCATCCACCTGGAGCCCGTGGACCGGGAGATCGACGAGGCCGGGCTGTTCGCCGCCTACTACGAGGAGTACCTGGCCTCCGGCGCCCGCCGCCCCGCCGCCGCGGCCGCGGTGGCCCGGTGAAGGCCCGCACGTCCGGGACCCGGGTCTGCGTGGTCGGCTACGGGGCCGCCGGTCGGTTGCACCAACGGCTCCTGGGCGAGATCGGGTTCGACGTCAGCGTGGTCGATCCCGCGCCGGGCGCCGTGCCCCCCGCGGTTCCCGTCTTCGACTCGGTCGAGTCGGCCGCCCGCCGTACCGTCGACGTCTGGTCCGTGTGCTCGCCCACCGCCACCCACGTGGCGACGGTCGCGCAGGTGCTCGCCGTGGACCCGGCGGCCCGGCTGCTGGTCGAGAAGCCGCTGTGCCGCGCGTGGGAGATCCCCGAGCTGACCTCCCTGTTGGACGCCCACCCGGACGCCCGACTGGTGGTCATGGACCAGTACCGGCACTCCCGGGCGATGTCCCTGCTGCGGAGCATGCGCCAGGAGCTGACGCCCGGGCACGCGCCGCGCGCGGTCCGCGTCGGCTTCGGCAAGGACCGGCGGGCCGACATCGCCGCGGGCCGGTTCGTCGACCACGACTACGGCGTCTTCGGCTACGAGTGGCTGCACATGCTGGCCCTGGTGCGCGGCGCGCTGGCGCCGGAGACGTACGACCGCTACATGGGCACCGAGCCGCGGGCGTGCGTCCTCCAGGTGGCGCTCGACCCCGAGTTGACCAGTACCGCCGCGCACGAGCGGGCCGAGGCCGACGGCGTGGACATCGAGCTGTACTCCACCATCGTCGGACCCGACCCCTCCGGGCAGGTCGACGTACCCGCTTGGTTCGACCTGCCCGTCGGGGCCGAGGAGAGCAGGCAGCGCCACGTCGAGGTGCTGGCCGGTCCGGTGCGCTTCGGCCTGGACCTGGACCCGGTGACGCTGCCCCGGGGCACCCGGCTGCCGCGCAACACCCACCGGCTCACCGCGCAGGGGCCGGGGCTGCGGCGCGAGTGGCTGATCCACGACTCCCCGCTGGACAACGCCCTGCGGTGGGCGGTGGCGACGCTGCTGTCCCCCGGCGGCCCGCCCGGTCTCGACCTGCGGGGCGCGGCGCGGATCGGTCTGTTGGCCGCGGCGGCCCACCCCGAGCGGCCCGCCGGGATCCCCCGGAGCACGCGCCCCGGTCTGCGACCGCCCTCCGTCCGCACCTGAGCGGCGGCCGGGCCCCTGCCCCGACGAGGAGCAGGGGCCCGGCCCGAGCCCGACGGACGCGGGCGCCGCCGCCCGGCGCCACCCGCACCACCGCACTGCCCGGGCCGACCCCACGGCCCCTACTGGAGGAGAGATCGCGTGCTCACGTTCGGAGTGATCGGCTGCGGGTCGATCGGCGGCTTCCTGGCCCGGTTGCTGACGCGGGAGGACGCGGAGCTGGCCGGCCGGGCACGGCTGGCGGCGGTCGTCGGCCGGGACCCGGTGCGGGCCGCGGCGCTCGCGGCCGAGGTCGGCTGCGAGGCGACCGACGTGGCCGCGCTGCTCGCCCGGCGGGACGTGGACGCCGTACTCGTGTGCACCCCGAGCGGAACGCATGCGGAGCTGGCCGAGGCGGCGCTGCGCGCGGGCAAGCACGTACTGGTGGAGAAGCCGGTCGACGTGACGCCGCAGGCCGCCGACCGGCTGATCGCGGTGGCCCGGGAGACGGGGCGCACCCTCGGCGTGGTGTCCCAGCACCGCTTCGACCCCGCCGCCCGGCTGGCCCGTTCGGCGATCGAGTCGGGTCGGCTGGGCCGGGTGACCTCGGTCATGACCGAGCTGTCCTGGTGGCGCGGAGCCTCGTACTACGCGTCCGGCACCTGGCGCGGCACGCGGGCCCTGGACGGTGGCGGGGCGCTGATGAACCAGGCGATCCACGCGGTGGACCTGGTGCAGTGGTTGGCCGGGCCGGTGGTGGAGGTGGCGGCGCACACCGCGCGACTGGCCCATCCCGGCATCGAGGTGGAGGACGTGGCGACGGCGAGCCTGCGCTTCGAGAACGGCGCGTTGGGCACCCTGCTCGCCTCCACGGCGGCCTACCCGGGGCGCACCGCCCGGACCGCGGTGAACGGCGACCGGGGCTCCGTGGTCATCGACGACGACAAGCTCGCCTACCTGCACCTCGCCGCGGAGGGCGAGGACGCGCCCGCTTACGGGGCCTTCGGCGCGGCGGACCAGTCCGCCGCCTACGCGGCGCAGTTGGCGGGCGACGGCGCCCGCGACGCCTCGGGCCTGCTGTACCAGCCGCACCGGGACCAGCTCCTGGACTTCTGCGAGGCCGTGCGCGAGGGGCGGCCGCCCCTCGTGGACGGGGCGGGCGGACGCCTGGCGGTGGCCGTGGTGACGGCGATCTACGCGTCGGCCCGGACCGGTCTCCCGCAGCGAGTGGACCGTGCTGTTCCGGCCAATGATGGGCACACGCGGACGAGTCCGTGAACGCGGGAGGCTTGAGCGCACGCGTCCGATTCCGTTCCTTTGTACGGACAATGGCGGAATACCGATCCCTGCTCCCCGATGCCCCACCGGTCCCGACGTAGACTCGACCACCACTGGGCCGGAGGCCGCCTGCCCTGCCGGTCGGGTCCGTTCCGTTCCGTGCTGTTCCTCGCATGAGAACGGGATGGTGGGATGCGAATGGAAAGCTACGGGATTTTGTCCTATGCCGATGAGCTCATCGAACGGGCCGAACAGCACGGCGGCGTCATCCTCCTGGAAGGGGGCCCCGGAACAGGGAAAACCTTCCTGCTGGAAGAGGTGAAAAGACGCGCCGCCGCCTCCGGTTCGGTGTGTCTGCACGCCACCGGCTTTCGCGATGAACGCGCGGTCCCCTTTTCCTTCCTCGAACAGTTCGTGCACGGATCCGGAATTCCCGGCGCCGTCCGCGCGGCCGTGCACCGACTCGTCGAAGGCGCGGCGCTCGCCGACGCGCCCGGCGCGGCGCCCCACGCTCCCCCCGTCCCCTCGCCCATGGAACAGCACGGCGCCTTATCCGCGCACGCCGTGCAGGAGCTGATCTGCGCACTGGTCGCGGCCGCCGGGCCCGCCGGCGGCTTCGTCCTCGTCGACGACGCCCACCACGTGGATCCGGCCTCGCAGTCCTGTCTGCTCCACCTGGCCCGCCGGGCCCGGGCCCACCGGATCACCCTGGTGATGGCCTATCCGCGCACCTCCCGCGACGGCATCCGCGACCACCTCGAGTTCATCGGGCTCTGCGACGCCCGGCTGATGGAAGCCGCCACCTTGCGCGAGGAGGAGGTCGCACGGCTGCTGGAGCACGAAGCGGGCGCCGCCGCCTCCCGCGAGCTGGCCGGGGCGGTCCACCGGATCAGCGGCGGCAACCCCGCGCTGGCCACCGCGCTCGTCCGCGACCTGCGCCCGGACTCGGCCGCCGGCCCCTCGTCGGCGATCCACGTCGGGGCCGCCTTCCGCACCGCCTACGCCGCCGCGCTGGTGCGCCACCCCCGGCTCGCGGAGACCGTCCAGGCCCTCGCCGTGCTGGGTGACGACGCCGACCCCCTACGGGCCGCACGCCTGCTGGAGCGTCACCCCGGGGAGATCGAGCAGCACCTCGCGGAACTCGAACGCGCGGGCCTGCTGGGCAGCGACGGCTTCCGCCACCCCGACGTCCCCGGCGCCGCCTTGAGCATGCTCGGCGCCGAACTGCCGGGCCTGCACGCGCGGGCCGCCGCGCTGCTGTTCGGCGAGGGCGCCCCGGCGCCCGCCGTCGCCCACCACCTCGTCGCGGCGGACGAACATCCCGACCCGTCCCAGGTGCGGGTGTTGCGGCTCGCCTGGCAGCAACTCCTCATGGCCGGACGGGCGGACAGGGCGCTCGCCTGTCTGCGCCTGGCCGACCGGGCCGACCTCGACCGCGCGCAGCGCGGCCGGGTCGTCGCCTCGCTGATCGGCACGCAGTGCTACGTCAATCCGCTGGCCGCGGAGCCCGACGTGAACCGGCTGTTGGCCGCGGCGCGCGCCGGGCACGCGGACTGCGGCGCGTTGCGGCTCCTGGTCCTCTGGTTCCTCTGGTTCGGCAGCCGCGACCGCGCGCGGGAGGTGATGGGCCGCCTGGTCGAGACCTGCGAACCGGCCCACGCGCACGCGGAGGTGCGGGGGTTCCACGCGCTGATCGGGTGCCTGTGGCCGGAACTGCTCGACGATCCGGTGGTGCACGGCTACTTCCGCGACGCCGGGGTCGGCGGCGTCGTGGACGTCGTGGGCGCCGCCTCCGGTCGGCACGCGGCGGGGGCCACCGCGCCCGGCGGCGACGCCCACCACACCGGCGAACAGCGGTCCGTACCGGCGGCCATCAACCCCCGGTGGTTTCGGGAGCTGGATCTCGCGGCCCTGCTGGAACTCACCAGCAAGGGTGAGATGACCCTGGCCGACCAGCTCTGCGAGGACCAGTGGAGCCGACTGACCCCGGACGAACTCCCGGCCCGCAAGGCCCTCTTGGCCGGACTGCGGGCGCACCTGCGGTGGCACCTGGGAGACCTGCGCACGGCCGCGGAGAGCGCCGCGCTGGCGCTGGAGCTGCTGCCCGACCGCAGTTGGGGCGTCGCCGTCGGCATGCCGCTGTCGGTCCTGATCGCCGCGCACACCCTCATGGGGGATGCGAACCAGGCGGTGCGCTACCTGGAACGTCCGGTCCCCGACGAGATGTGGGACTCGTCCTTCGGCCCGCTGTACCGGCTCGCCCGCGGCCGCTACCTGCTGGAATCGGGCCGTCCGCACGCGGCGCTGGACGACTTCGCGGCGTGCGCCCCGGCGGACGGGGCCCGGCAGGGGAACCCCTTCGGCCCGCTGGGTTGGCGCGCCTACGCCGCGCAGGCGTACCTGGCCCTCGACGACCCCGAGCAGGCCCGGCGGCTGGCCGTGGCGGAGATCGTGCAGGGCGACCGGCCGACCGACGCCCGCGGTCGCGCGTTGGAGGTGCTGGCCGCGGTCGACGATCCCGGGCGGCGCAGGGCCCGCCTGGAGGAGGCGGAGCGGACCCTGCGCACGACCGGCAACCGGCTCTCGCTCGCCCGGGTGCTCGCCCAACTGAGCCACGTGGACCTGGCGGACGGCGTCACGCACACGGCGCGGGCCCGCTGGAACGAGGCGCAGTGCCTGGCCGCCGCGTCCGGCGCCCCCCACCGGATCCAGGACCTCGCGCCCCCGCTGGACGCTCCCCCGGCGCCCGCTCCGGCCGGGCCGCCCGCCGCGGGGGCCGGGGCTCCCGCGCCGACGGACACGGCGGCCGTCGGCCTGACGGAGGCCGAGCGCCAGGTGGCCTCCCTGGCCGCGGCGGGCCGGTCGAACCGACAGATAGGCAGCCAGCTGTACATCACGGTGAGCACGGTGGAACAGCACCTGACCCGCGTCTACCGCAAACTCGCGGTCCGCCGCCGGTCGGAACTGACCGGCGCGCTGGGGGTCCGGGTGCCGTCGTAGAGGCGGGAAGCGCGGGCCCGCGCACCGCGACGACGCGGTGTGGTCCGCGACCTCGGACGGGGCCCGATGCGCGCCCGATCAGGCCGGGTGCAGCACCGCCGCGGCGATCTCGCGCACGCGGTCCAGCGTGATCCCGGTGCGCTGTTCGACGGCGAGCGGGTGGTCGGTGGGCTCCAGCTGGATGTAGGGCCGTCTGCCGATGGGGCGGGTGTGGGCGTTGGTCTTCAGGTCGGTGGTGCCCTCCGAGTAGAGCGCGAGCTCGGTGCTGAGCCAGCCGAAGTACGGCTTCTCGCTCTCGCGGCCCCGCGTGTCCCACATCTCCTGGGCGCGGGCGAAGTTGTCCCTGCTCAGCGAGACCCAGACACCCCAGGAGAAGACGTCCTGGCTACCGATCACCGGTATCTCGATCAGCCCCCTGATGAAGAAGTGCTGGCCCTTGATCACGCACTGGTCGGAGGACAACGTGCTGTCCGGATCGCTCTCGAAGTCGGCGTCCCAGACATCGGGGGCCGCCGTCGAGTAGCTCATGGGAAGCTCGGCGTGGTGGGCACCGCAGCAGGAGCACGTGAAACCGGGGTCGTTGGGCATGGCGTGAGCTTAGCGATCCCCCGCACCAGCACTTCCCCACCCCGGCACTTCCGCGAACCGGCCCGGGCGGGGTGGCGCCCCGTCCTGCGGGGCGCCGGGCCGGGGCGGGTCAGGAGGTGGTCGGCAGGAGGGCGGCGACGAGGGTGGCGAAGTCCTCGGGGTCGAGGATGCGGATGCCCAGCTCTTCGGCCTTGGCGCGCTTGGAGCCGGCCTTCTCGCCCGCCACCACGAGGGTGGTGCGCTTGGACACCGACGACGACGCCTTTCCGCCCGCCCGCTCGATCAGCTCGTTCATCTCGTTCCGGGACAACACCGCGAGGGGGCCGGTCATGGAGCCGGTCACCACGACCGCCTGTCCGGCGAGCGGGCCGCCCGCCGGGGCCTCGGAACCGTGCGGGTCCGCCGGGTCCCCGGCCGCGCTCGCGTCGGTCGCGTCGGTCGCCTTCGGCGTCGCGGGCCGCTGCGGCTCGGTGACCTGCGTGCCGACCTGTTGGGCCCGGAGCCGGTCCAGGAGCGGGGCGAGTTCGAGGAGCTCGGCCTCGATGACACGGGCCTTCTCGGCGCCGATGCCGTCGACGCCGGCCAGCGTCTCCGCGTCGGCGGCGCGGATCGCGGCCATCGAGCCGAAGTGCGCGGCGATCCGGCGGGACATCGTGCGTCCGGTGCCGCGGACGCCGAGGGCGCAGAACACCCGGCTCAGCGCGGCCCCGCGGGCGGTCTCGATCGCGGCCAGGAGGTTGGCGGCGCTGGTCTCGCCCATCCGCTCCAGGCCGAGGAGCTGCTCGCGGGTCAGCGTGAACAGGTCGGCGACGTCCTTGACCAGACCGGCTTCCACCAGCTGGATCGCGCGCGTGCCGCCGAGGCCTTCGATGTCGAGCTGGTCCCGACCGGCGGCGTAGATCACCGAGGCGACGGCCTGGCAACCGCGGCCGCGCACGCACCGCCAGCGCTGCTCGGAGGTGTCGATCGCATCGCCGCAGCGGGGGCACGCCTCGGGGAAGTCGATCGGTCTCTCGGCCCCGGTGCGCTGGTCGACCAGGGGTGCCTCGACCCGGGGGATCACGTCGCCGGCCCGGTACACGAACACCTGGTCGCCGATCATGAGCCCGCGGCGGGTGATGTCGGACGGATTGTGGAGCGTGGCGTAGGTGACCGTCACGCCGTCGATGACCACGGGCTCCAGGACGGCGCGCGGGGCGATGATCCCGGTCCGGCCGACGTTCCACTCCACGGCCAGGAGGCGCGTCACCTTGTGTTCGGCCGCCAGTTTCCGGGCCACCGCCCACCTCGGGGCGCGCGAGCCGTTGCCGGCCTGCCGCTGGTCCTCGGCCGTGTCGGCCTTGACGACGACGCCGTCGATCCCGAAGGGCAGGTCACCGCGCAGTCCGGCGATCACATCGATGCGTTCCTGCACCTGCTCCACGGTCTCGCACCGCGTCGGGGCGGCGGCCGTGCTGGCGGCCGTGTTCGCGCCGAGCACGGCCAGCCGCTCCAGCAGGGCGACGTGGCCGAGGCCGTCCAGGCCGATCGCGCTGTAGCCGAAGAAGGTCAACTCGATCCGGTAGGGGCGGTCCTTGGCCCGCAGCGTGCCGGCCGCCCCGCTGCGCGGGTGCGCGAAGGGCGTCGCCTCGTGGGCGAGCCGGATCCGGTTGGCCTCCTCGAACTGCTCGGTCGTCAGCAGCACCTCGCCGCGCAGCTCGACGTCGATCGGCTCGGTGAGCACCGGCGGCAGACCGAGTACGGCGTCGGCGGCGTGGGTGATGTCCTCCCCGGCCAGGCCGTCGCCGCGGGTGAGGACCTGTACGAGCCGACCTCCCCGGTACCGGGCGGCCACGGCGAGGCCGTCGAGCTTGGGCTCCACGCACCATCCGGCCACGGGGTGCCCGAGGCGCCGTTCCAGCCCCGCCGCCCACTCGGCGAGCTCGTCGGCGTCGAAGACGTTGTCGAGGGAGAGCATCGGCACCGAGTGCGGCACGTCCCCCTGCACGGCCCCGCCCGCGACCTTCCCGGTCGGCGACTCGGCGAGCGCCTCGTCCGGGTGGGCGTCCTCGTAGGCCGCGATGGCGCGCAGCAGCCCGTCGTACTCGTCGTCGCCGAGCGGGGTGGTCCCGTCGCCGTAGTACGCGGCCGACGCCGCCAGGGCTGTGGTGACGGCCTCCGCGTAGGCGGCAGGAGAGAGCAGGGCGCTGTTTTCGGTCATGGAGTTCATCATGCTGCCCACCACTGACAACGCCCCCGTTCGACCCGGCCCGCGGCCGGTCGGGGGCACCGCGGCCGCCCGTCCCCACATCGTGAGCTGCGGGGACGGCCCCGGCTGTCCTTAAGGTGGGTACCGTCGTCCGGTCCCGGACGGCGGTCGGATCGTCCGTTCAACCCAGGGAACCACCATGACCGAATTGAACTCGCTGCGGGCAAGCCTCGCGTCGGGTGAGCACGCGTTCGCCGACACCTTGGCCTTCGTCGCCGCGCACTACGCCTACGAGCCGCAGGCGTTCCGCAACGGGGAGCTGACGAACGCCGCGGGTGAGAACGAAGGGTCCTGCAAGACCCTGGGACTTGCCCTGCTGGAAGGGCTGAGCGACGAGGAGGCGCTGCTGGCCTTCGGCGAGTACTACCGCGGCGTGCTGGCGACGCCGGACGGCACCGATCACGGCAACATCCGCAACCTCATGGCCCACGGCCTGGCCGGGGTGAGCTTCGCCGGGCAGCCGTTGGCCCGCAAGAGCTGACGCACCGCCCGCGCGAAGCCGCGGGAGCGCCCGCGCAGCGACGTGCTCGGGCGCTCCGACGGCGCACGCGGGGCGGGCGGACCCGCGCCGTGCCGACCGGGCTCAGCCGGTGGGTGCGCCGACCAGGGTCCAGGCCGAATGGTGCCGCTCGAAACCGATGTGCGGGTAGTAGTCGACGGCGGCGGGCGCCGCGAGCAGGATGAGCTTCGCCTTCGGAGCGGCCTGCCGGGTGGCGCGGACGAGATCACGGCCGACCCCCTTGCCCTGCCAGGCCACGTCGACGGCGAGGTCGCTGAGGTACGTGGCGTAGGTGCCGTCCGTCAGGGAGCGGGCGATGCCGATCAACCGGCCGTCGCCGTCGCGCGCGGTGACGACGAGGCCCGCTCCGGCGAGCATGGTCGTGAAGCGGCCGGTGTCCTCGACGGGGCGCCGGTCGGCGAGGGTGGAGGCCCGGTAGAGGGCGGCCACCTCGGTCACGTCGAGCGATGCTCCGATGACCTGTTCACAGCTCCACATGGCGGGGGTCCTCCTTCGTGAGGGTGTCGGTCCTGAGGATGGAGGTCCTGAGGGCGTCGAGTCGGGACTTCAGGTGGTCGCGGTTGCCGAGGAAGCGGCGGGGGTCGAACCACGCTTCGGGGGCGTTCACGCCCCGGGCGGCCAGCGCTTCGGTCAGCGGGGACCCGGTGGTGCGCGCGTCGTCGGCGGCGGCCTGGACGAGGCGGTAGGCGCGCTCGCGGTCCATGCCGTCGGCGGCGAGGGCGAGGAACACCTCGGAGGAGTAGATGAGTCCGTGCGTGGCGCGGAGGTTGCGGGCCATCCGTTCGGCATCGACCTCGAGGCCGGCCAGGAGCGCGGCCGCGGAGACCAGCTGGTACTGGGCGATGGCGAGGCTGTCCGGCAGGACGACCCGTTCGACGCTGGAGTGGGCGAGGTCGCGTTCGTGCCAGAGCGCGATGTTCTCGTACGCGGCCCCGGCGTTCGCGCGCAGGATGCGGGCCAGGCCGCACAGTCGCTCGCTGGTGGTGGGGTTGCGCTTGTGGGGCATCGCGCTGGAGCCCTGGTAGGCGCCGCTGCGGGGTTCCTCGACCTCGCCGACCTCGGTGCGCTGGAGCATCCGCATCTCCAGGGCGAACTGCTCCACCACCGCGCCGGTGTTGGCGAGGGCGGCGAGCAGTTCGGCGTGCCGGTCGCGCGCGACGACCTGGGTGGGCACGGGTTCCACGCCCAGGCCCAGGGCGCCGCAGACGTACGCCTCGACCTGCGGGGAGATGTGGGAGTAGGTGCCGACGGGGCCGGAGAGGGTGCCGACCGCGACGGCCCGGCGGGCGGCGGTGAGCCGCTCCAGGCACCGCCCCATGGCGTGGGCGTGGACGGCCAGCTTGTGCCCGAAGGTGGTCGGCTCCGCGTGGACGCCGTGGGTGCGGGCCACGCACACGGTGTCCCAGTGGTCCACGGCCCGGTCGACCAGCAGCCCGGTCAGGGCGCGGGCCGCGTCGAGCACCAGGTCCGCGGAGCGGGCCAGCAGCAGGCCCTGCGCGGTGTCGACCAGGTCGTAGCTGGTCATGCCGTGGTGCACCCAACGGGCCGATTCCGGCGGCATGGTCTCGGTCCAGGCCGCGAGGAAGGCGAGGATCTCGTGGTCCCGCTCCCCCTCCAGCTCCCGGATCCGGGCCACGGACGGCAGCGGGGCCGCCGCGATGTCCGCCAGCGCCGCCTCGGGGACCACGCCCGAGGACGCCTGCGCCGCACTGGCCAGCAACTCGACCTGCGCCCAGGTCGCGTACTTCGTCTCGTCGCTCCACAGCGCCGCCATCTCTGGGCGCGTGTACCGCTCGATCACGGGATACCTCTCCTTCGGAATGGATGGTGGACGGCGGACCGTCAGTTCGCGGAGTCGACCGGGTGGGCCGAGTGGGCCCATTCCTCGGCGTACTGCTCGAAGATCTGGCGCAGGTGGTGGCCGATCTTGAGGTAGTCGAGGTCGTCGAGGTTGGCCAGCGACACCCGGACGGACCACTGCGGGCCCTCGAAGCCGCCGCCGTTGAGGAGGACCACCGAGGTCTGTTCGGCGAGGCGGAACAGCGGGTCGACGGGCTCGTAGTTCGCTTCGAGGAAGTCGGCGAAGTCCTTGCCGTGGACCCGCTCGGCCTCGGCCAGCAGGTCGAGTTCGATGTAGTAGGCGGCGCGGCCCGCGTCCTCGCTGATCTTCATCTGGGCGCCTTCGAGGAGCAGGTCGAGGCGCCGGTGCACGATCTGACGGAGCCTCACCTTGTACTCCTGCCCCTCCTCCAGCATGTCGAAGAGGGAGAACAGGCTCATCATGACCTGCTGGGGCAGGGAGAGACCGGCGGTGTGGTTGAGGGCCACCGAGCGGGAGTCGGCGACGAGGCGGTCGATGAAGCGGATCTTCTCGGGCTCCAGGGTGAGGGTGCCGTAGCGCTTGGCGAGGCGGTCCTTCTGGTCCTGCGGGAAGTTCGCGATCATCTCGTCGATGACGTTGTCGTCGTGCAGGCCGATGACTCCGAGGCGCCAGCCGGTGCAGCCGTAGTGCTTGGAGTACGAGTACACGAGCAGGGTGTTGCGGGGGATGTCGGCGGCGATGGAGCGGAAGTTCGGCACGAAGGTGCCGTAGACGTCGTCGGTGACGATCAGCAGGTTCGGGTTGCTGGTGTCGACGATGCTCTTGATCTGGCCCGCGACCCGCTCGCTCAGCGCCAACGACGGCGGGTTGGACGGGTTGACGATGCAGACCATCTTCACGGACGGGTCGGCCAGCTTGGCGACCTCCTCCTCGGGGTAGCGCCATTCGCGCACCCCGGCCTCCGAGAAGAGGCTGGCCTTGACGTTGACGACCTCGAACTCGAAGGTGTCGAGCTCGGGGATCTCGATGTACGGGGTGAAGACGGGCGTCATCAGGGCGATCTTGTCGCCCTTCTTCAGGATCCCGTTCTTCATCAGGGAGTCGAAGATGTAGCACATGGCGGCGGTGCCGCCCTCGGTCGCGAAGAGCGACAGGTTGTCGGCCGGCGGACGGCGGTCGAACATCTCGTCGGCCACGTAGCCCCGCACGACCTCCTCGGCGTGGACGAGCATCCGGTCCGGAACCGGGTAGTTGTCGCCGGTGATCGCGTCGGTCAACTCGTGGACGTACGCGTCGCGGTCGAAGCCGAACCTGGCCACGGCAAGGTCCACGCACCTCTGGAGCATTTCGACACCGGGCAGTTCGGGGTGGTGGCGGGCCCAGGAGTCGAAGCGTGCGGCGATGGCGCTCTTCTCCGGCATGCCGCCGAGGTTGTCGGCCGTCCACACCCGGCGGGACTCCTCCAGGGCGAAGTAGCCGAGCGCGTAGAACGCCTCGCGGGGACCGGTGGCGATCCAGTTCGGATTGCCGCGGCCCGCGTTGAGCATGGCCCGGGCGGTGGTCCCCTTCTGGCCGGGCTCGTCCTCCTGGACCGCGGTGGCGATCTGGATGAACTTGTCCTTCAACTCGAAGGGGGAGAGCTGGGCGAAGGACTGGATCTCCTCGCGGGTGAAGCTGGTCTTCATCGGTGGGCTCCTTGCGTGATGGGGCGGTGGATCCGCACTTCCCGCGCGACCGGCGCGGTCGGCGCGGGCGTCAGTGGTGCAGCAGCACGATCACGGCGCCCCAGATGGTGAGCATCACGTTCGCCATCGCGTAGGGGACGGTGTAACCGAGGGTGGGGATCTGGCTCTTGGAGGACTCGTTGATCGCGCCGATGGCCGCGGTGGTGGTCTGTCCACCGGCCAGTACGCCCATCAGGATGGGGAAGCGGATCTTCTGGATGTGATGGCCCACCAGGAACCCGATGACGAGCGGGATGACGGTGGCGATGGCGCCGAAGATCAGCAGCCCCCAACCGGCCTGGGACAGACCGGCGGTGAACGACGGACCGGCGTTGATGCCCACGACGGCCACGAACAGGCACAGGCCGAAGGTGTCCATGAACCACTGCGCACCGGGCGGCACGTTCCCGAAGGTGGGGTACTTGCCGCGGATCCAGCCGAAGACCAGGCCCATGATGAGGGCGCCGCCCGAGGTGGACAGGGAGATCGGGATGCCGCCGGCCTTGAGGGCCGGGATGCCGATGCAGCCGCCGAGGAAGATGCCGAGGCCGATCCAGATCATGTCGGTGGCGAAGGAGGTCGGCACGGGCTTGCCGATGGCCTTGCCGGCCGGGTCCACCAGCCGCTTGGGACCGGACAGGACCACGGTGTCGCCGCGCTCGATCTCGGTGGACAGGCGGAAGGGGAACTCGGCGCCCGATCGGTAGAGCTTGTCGACGTAGACACCGACCATGAAGGGTTCCTTGCGCAGGTCGGCGATGGTGCGGCCGAGCTGCTTCCCCTTCGAGGCGACCACGTGCAGGGTCTGCGTCTGATACCCGAGCAGCTCCACGTCGTCGGCCTCGACGCCGATCCGGGCACGGGGGTCGAACTCCACCAGGCAGCCGCGCAGTGCCGAGACGGCCAGCACGTCGCCTTCGGCGAGAACGGTGTCCGGGCCGTGTTCCAGGACCGCTCCGGCACGCCGGATTCCGGTGATGTAGATCCGTCGTCCGAGCTCCTGCTGTCGCTGCTCGAAGCTCTCGATGGTGCGGCCGACGAGGTCCGGTCGCTGGAGGGTGTAGGCGCGCAGGACGATCCGGTAGTAGCCCTCGTGGAGGTCGGGGTTCTCCTCGGTGGCGTCCATCTCGGCGGCGAGTTCGGCGGACTCCGCCGCCAGGTTCCGGCGGTAGAGCCGCGGGATGATCGAGGAGAGCAGGATCGCGGCGAGGATGGTGCCCAGCGGATAGGTCACGGCGTAGCCGATGGCGACCAGGTTGGACTGGTCCTTGACCGCGTCGGCGCCCAGGCCGGGGAGGCTGGAGATCGCGTCGCCGGCCACGCCGATGACGGCGGACTGGGTCAGCGCCCCACCGAGGAGGCCCGCGGAGAGCCCGGGTCCGTAGCCGAGCAGGGCCGCGAAGCCCCAGCAGACCAGTAGACCGGTGACGCAGACGACGATCGCGTTGATGACCTGGGGCAGGCCGTCCTTCTTCAGACCGCGGAAGAACTGGGGACCGACCTTGTAGCCGAGGGCGAAGAGGAACATCGTGAAGAAGAGGTTCTTCACGGTTCCCTCGATCTGGACGCCGAGTTGGGCGCCGACGACGAGGCCGATGATCAGACAGCCCGTCACCGATCCGAGGGCGATGGCCTTGTAGCGGATCTTCCCGATCAGGAAGCCCAGGGCGACGGTGATGAAGACGAGCAGTTCGGGGTGGGGGGTGAACACGTTCCGGCTGAGGAAATCGATCATGGGGTTGACCTGTGGGGTTGTTGGTGGAGGTCGTCGTCCGCAGGGGTGGTCACGTGCGGAGCCGGCGGCCTGACGGGGCCGGTGGGAGTGGGGCGCGGGCCGTGCCCGGCGCCCTTCGCATTCAAGGTATACCAAACAGAGACCAGATGTGCGTAGCTCGTGGCCTGTTTTCCATCTGGTATATGTTTGGTATATGTCAGCCGTGAACCTCACCCGGAACCGCTCCGCACGCGGGCGCGCCAGAACTGCTCGCACGGACGCGAGGGGGACCCATGGGCGTCCTGCGTGACCATCCCGAACTGGCCCTGTTCCTGTGCCTCTCCCTGGGACACCTCGCGGGAAGGCTGAGGGTCGGCCCGATCGCCTTGGGCGGGATCTGCGGGACGCTGATCGTCTCGCTGCTGCTCGGCGCCTGGGCCGGGATCGAGGTCGACGGCGACGTGAAGACCGTGTTCTTCGCCCTGTTCATCTTCGCCCTGGGCTACCAGGCCGGTCCGCAGTTCTTCGCGAGCCTGGGCCGGCGCAGCCTGCGCTTCCTCGTCCTCTGCCTGATCGAGTTGGCGTCCGTCCTCGGCATCGCGTGGCTGCTGGCGCGCGCCTTCCACCTGGACGTGGGAACCGCGTCCGGGATCCTGGCGGGAGCCGCGACGGAGTCGGCCGTGGTCGGGACCGCGAGCGAAGCCATCGGCAAGCTGCCCGGACTGTCGGCGGAGCAGATCGGCGCCTACCAGGGGCACGTGGCCACCGCCTACACCGTCTGCTACCTCTTCGGCCTCATCACCATCGTCGTCTACACCAGCCAGATCATGCCGATGCTGCTCCGCATCGACCTGCGCGAAGCCTCGCGGGGGCTGTGGGAGCGGATGAGCGGCGGCGGCAGTGGCGGTGGTGCGGGCCCGGGGGACGACGAACGGGAGTCCCTGCCCGGCCTGGTGGGCCGCACCCACCTCGTCACCCGGGCCGACGGGTGCGCCGTCGGGAGCCTGGAGGCCTCCTTCGAGGGACGGATCACGGTCGAGGCCGTCAGGCGCGGCTCGAAGGACCTCCCGCCGACCCCCGGGCTCACCCTGCTCCTGTCCGACCTCGTGCTGATCGTCGGACGGCGCGCGGCCGTGATCGGGGCGGGTCGTGCCATCGGTCCGGAGACGCCCGCGATCCCCGGTGTCGACCGGCCGCTCGTCACGGCGCGGGTCGCCGTCACCGGCGCGACCGGCGCCGGTACCCGCGCCCCCGGCGCGCACGCGGCCCGGACGAACACCACCGGCCGCGGCGTCCACGTCACCGAGGTGCTGCGCGGCGAGCGGCGCCTGCCCGCGGGCCCGGACACCGTACTGGCGCGCGGCGACGTGGTCACGATGGTCGGTGCCCGCGCCGCGGTCGGCGCGGCCGCGGCCAAGGTCGGCGCCATCACCCGCAACGACGTCACCGACTTCGCGTACCTGGGGCTCGGCATCGTCGCCGGCTCCCTGCTGGGCCAGCTCGTGGTCCGCCTCGGCGGCGCGCCCCTCTCGCTGGGCACGGGTGGCGGCTGCCTGGTCTCGGGGCTGCTCTTCGGCTGGTTCCGCTCCCGTCGGCAGACCTTCGGCGCCTTCCCGGCCCAGGCGGCCACCACCATCAAGGACATGGGCCTGGCCCTCTTCATCGCGTGCACGGGGCTGACCGCCGGGCCCATGGCCTGGCCGCTGCTGAAGGAGTACGGGGCCCTGCTGCCGGTGGCGGGCGTCGCGATGGTCCTCGTACCCGCCACCCTCTCCCTGCTCGTCGGTCGCAGGTTGCTGGGGATCGAGGGGCCCTTGCTCATCGGCGCCATCGCCGGACAGCAGTGCTCCACCCCGGCGATCACCGCCATCACGCAGACGGCCGACAGCTCCGTGCCGATGCTCGGCTACACGATCACCTACGCCCTGTCCAACTTCCTGCTCCCGCTGACGGGCCCGCTCCTCGTGGGCCTGCTCGGCACGTGAGCCACGGCCGGGCACAAAGCGTCGACAACCTGGCCAAAAGGCCCTTTTTCCGTTTGGTCCCCATCTGGTACATCTAGGGAGGCGGGCCGCGTGCGAACCGTGACCGCCCCACCCCCGTACGGAAGACCCCGAGAAGCTGGAGCACCACCATGTCCACGTCCACCGAGCCCCGGACGGAGGTGATCGCAGAGAACCGAACCCGCAAGGGTCTGCTGCCGCTGTGCCTGAGCGAGGCGGCGGAGCGGTTCTCCTTAGCGGTCCTTCTACGGAATGCGGGCGGTCCTCGCGCTCTTCCTGATCGACCCCGCCAACGGTCTCGGCATGCCGAAGACGACGGCGGTGGGTCTGGTCGGGGCCTATCTGTCCGCCTGCTACCTCACCGCGCTCCCGGGCGGCTGGATCGCCGACCGGCTGATCGGCGCCCGTAGGGCCGCCCTGGCCGGCGGAGTCGCGATCCTCGCGGGTCACGTCGCCCTCGCCCTGGAGACGGGCGCGACCGGCGTCTACGCGGGCCTCCTGCTGATCGCGATCGGTACGGGGCTGCAGAAGCCCAACATGACCGCGATGGTGGGCACGTTGTACGCGGACGAATCCGACGGGGAACGGGACGCGGCGTACAGCCGGTTCTACGCCAGCGTCAACGCCGGTGGTCTGGCCGCCACCCTGCTGGTCGGCTGGCTCGGGCTGCACTACGGCTGGAACACGGCCTTCGGCGTCGCCGCCGTCGCCATGGCCTTCAGCCTGGTCGTGTTCAAGCTGTCCGGCAGCCTGCGGGACACCGCGGGCGCGCCCGACCGTCCGCTGACCCGCGCCGAGGCGCACGCGGTGACCGTCCGGGTGCTGTGGGCAGTCGCCGCCGTCCTGGTCGTGGGCGCCGCGGTCCTGGCGACAGGCGCGCTGACCCTGACCCGCGCGCTCACCGCCTTCGCGGCCCTGACCGTGATCGTGCCCGTCGTCTGCATCGGCAGGCTGCTGCGCCGCCGGGACCTCGACGATCGGGGGCGCGCGGGCATCCGTGCGTACGCGGGGCTCTTCGCGGCGGCCGTGGCCTTCTTCTGCATCCTCGACCTGGCCGCTTCCAGCGTGCAGCTGTTCGCCGCCGATCACGTCGACATGATGGGGCTCCCGGTCACCTGGCAGGCCGCGCTGAACCCGATCATGACCATCGCCTTCGCCGGTGTCCTGGCCGCCGTGTGGCGCAAGGTGAAGGTCTCCGCCCCCGCCAAGTTCTCCACGGGGCTCGTCCTGGGCGGGTCGTCCTTCCTCCTGCTCGCCCTCGCCGCCACCCGGGCCACGGAGGGGACGCACATCTCCATCCTCTGGCTGGTGGGGCTCTACGTGCTGCTCAGCACGGGCGAGCTGTTCCTCGCCCCGACCGGACTGTCCATCAGCCACAAACTGGCGCCCGCCGGTACGGGGTCCCAGCTCGTGGGCGTGTTCTTCCTGGCCGTGGCGGCGGGCGACGCGATCGGCAGCCAGGTGGCCACCCACCTGACCGGCGCCGCGCTGTACGTGACGCTCGGCGGTTTCGCCGTCCTCGCGGGCCTCGCGATGTGCGCGGCCACGCCGCGGATGCGGCTGCTGACCAGGGAATGACCGCGGGCGCCCCGGGCGCCGCACCCGGTACGGCTCAGCCGAGCGTCAGCCGCACCTCGTAGCGGTCGGCCCGGTAGGTCTCCCGGGTGTCGGCGCACGGGACGCCCTCGGCGTCGAGCGAGAGGCGGCTCGTGTTCAGGACGGGCGCGGCCTCCTGCGGCGCGAGGTCCAGCAGTTCCTTCTGCTCGGCGTCGGCGAGGGCGGCGCGGGCCGTGTACCGGGCTCCCGCCGGGATGTGGCCAGCGGCGGCCAGGATGCCGAAGAGCGAGGCGGTGGTGAAGTCCGCCCCCACCACGGCCGGGGCCACGCCGAGCGGTACCAGGTCGTACGTCACGCACACGGGCAGGCCGTCCAGGAAGCGCACCCTGCGCAGCTCGAAGAGCTCGTCCTTGGTGGCGACCTGGAGGCGGTCGGCCTCCCTCGACGTGGCCGGCCGGGTACGGGCGCTCAGCACGCGGGCGGTGACCGCGCGGCCCAGATCGCGGTTCACCTCGCCGAAGTCGGCCAGTGCGGTGGTGTCCGCGGAGCGGCTGAAGCCGACCCGCCGCACCCGCCAGCCGCGCCGCTCGGACGACTCGACCAGGCCGTCCTCCTCCAGGGCCTTGAGGGTCCGGCGCAGGGTGGAGCGGCTGATGCCGAGCTGCTCGCACAGGTGCCGCTCCGAGGGCAGCCGCTGGTCGGGGGCGAGGGTGCCGGCGGCGATGGCGTGTGCCAGCGCCTGCTGGGCCAGGACGTAGGGCGGCTGGGCGCCGGTGGGGGACACGGGGGTGAAGCTGGGCTCTACGGGCACGGGTGGCTCCCACTCTCGCTGACCAAGAAAATCATCGTACATCTGGTATGGATCTGGCATTAAGGGCGTGATCGCCACGGCGGCGCGGTGTCGCACGTCCCAATCCACGCCCATCTGGTATGCATCTGGTTTAATCGAGGGTGAGGGGTCCCCCTCGATCCGAGCCCCACCCTCTCGGGAGGAACGTCCGTGACCAGCGCGCCCGACCCACTGCGCCCGGCAACCGGCACCGCCGCCACGGCCACCCCGTCGCCCTGGTGGCGCCAGGTGCTGGCGGTGCGCCGCGTGCCCGTCGACCGGGCGCTCGTCGTACGGGGCGCACTGGGGATCCTCGTCCCCCTCGCGGCCGGACAGCTCGCGGGGGAACCCGCCCTCGGCGCGGCCGCCGCCCTCGGCGCCTACGGAGCCGCCGTCGACGACAGTTCCGCGCCCTGGCGGGTCCGGGCCCAGATGCTGCTCCTCCCCCAGTTCGGCGGCGCCGCCGGGCTGGCCCTGGGCCACGCGACCGCCGGATCCCCCGTGGCGCAGGTGGCGCTCCTGCTGGTCACGGCCTTGATCTCGGGGCTCCTGTCGACCACCGGCCGCGTGGCCAACACGGCCACCCTCGTCCTGCTCCTGGCCACCGCCATGGGGATCGGACTGCCGCCCGGCGGTCCCTGGTGGCGCACGCCCCTGCTCTTCGTCCTCGGCGGCCTCCCCCTGATCCTCTGGTCCGTGGCCGTCGGCATGAAGCGCTCCGCCCACGACGAACGGGCCTCCGTGGCCGCCGCGTTCCGCGCCGTCGCGGCCCTGCTGGACCTCCCCGCCGGAGCGACCGCGTCCGCGCGGTCCGCCGCGCGGCGCGCGGTGACCGCCTCGATGGACACCGCCCACGAGACGCTCCTGGGCCGACGCCCGACCCGCCCGCGCCCCGGTAGCCCCACCCTGCGTCTGGGCGCGGCCCTGGACGCCCTGATCGAGGTCATCGCCGCGGTCCCGGGCGCGCACCGCGGCCCGCGGCCGGTCCCCGTGGACTACGGGCTGCGCCTCGCCGACATCGCCGCCTACCTGGAGCGCGACGCCCGCCCCGGCCTCGCGCCGCCGACCGCCGTCCACCCCCTGCCCGCGGTGCCCGTCGACCCGGAACTGCGCGCCCTGCACGAGGCGGTCGTCCACGCCGGGGCCCCGGTGCCCGCCGACTACGGCCCGCCGAGCCGGTTGCCCGCCTGGACGCCGCCGGGCAGCCGCCTGCTGCGCACCCTGGGCGAGCGGTTCGCGGACCGCGACGCCTGGGCCTTCGCCCTGCGGCTGACCGCCTGCATGACCGTCGCGCAGGCGATCGCCTCCTTCACCGACCTGCCCCGCTCGGGCTGGATCGTGCTGACCGTGGCCCTCCTGGTCCGGCCGGGGCTGGGCACCGTCCCCGCCCGCCTCATCACCCGGCTCATCGGCACCTTCGCCGGAGTCCTGCTGGGCCTCCTGCTGATCGCCGTCCTGCCGACCGGCTGGCCGCGCATCGCCGCCCTCGTCGTCCTGACCGGCCTGCTCCAGGCCTACGCCCGCCGCACGTACCTGTTCCAGACCTTCTTCCTCACCCCGGTCATGCTCCTGCTCGCCGACCCGCTCGGCCTCGCCGGCGCGGACGTCCCCCGGGCCCGCCTCCTGGACACCCTCATCGGCGCCGCCGTCGCGCTGGTCGTCGGGTATCTGCTGTGGCCCGAGAACGACGCGGCCCGCCTCACCCGCCACCTGGCCCGGGCGCACGACCGGATCGCCGACTACATCGACGCCCTGGCCGACGAGAACGCCGACCGGTACGTCCTGCACGCCGCCCGCCGCACGGCCCACCACGACCTGGCCGCCCTGCACGCCGAACTCGACCGGCTGCGGACCGATCCGCGCCACCGCGCCGCGCTGCCCGCCTGGCGCGAACACCTCGGCCATGCCGAACGGGTTCTGGCGGAACTCTCGTTCACCCCCTCCGCGGGGCTCACCCGTGGCCGCGCCAACGACCTGGCGACCGAACAGCGCCACCGCGCCCGCCGCATCCGCTCATGATCTGGAACATGTTCGGGAGAACCTCTAGGCTCACACCGTTCCACGAGGCCCAGCAGCCCTTCGGGCACCTTCTCCCCGCTCCTGCGCAGGAGTTAGGACATGCACGCGATCGGCGACGAGGTCGGGGTCGAGCGGGACCTCGACACCGAGCCGCGCGTCGCCGACCGACCGGCCCGGCGGACCTCCGCCGACCCCCGCATCCGCACGAGGAGACCGACGCCATGACCACCCCGCCCCGACCGCTCGCGCAGCGCGTACAGGACACCCGGCGGCGACTCGACGAGGACGTCGACGCCTGGGTGGCCACCGCCGACGGCGCGGGTACGCCGTATCTGGTACCGCTGTCGTTCCTCCTGGACGGCGAGACGCTCCTGATCTCGACGGCGGCCGGCAACCCCACGGCCCGCAACATCCGCGCCGGCGGCCAGGTACGGCTCACGATCGGGCAGACCCGTGACGTGGTCCTGATCGAGGGGTCCGCGGTCGTCGCCGAGAAGATCACCGACGACGTGGCCGACGCGTTCGCGGCCAAGACCGGCTTCGACCCCCGCGACCAGCGCGACTACCCGTACTTCCGCATCCGCCCGCACCTGATCCAGGCCTGGCGCGAGGTCGACGAGATCGTCGGCCGGGATCTGATGGTCGACGGCAAGTGGCTGACCTAGTAAGTCGCCTGATCCGACATCAGGTGCGGGGCGGGGTTCCGGTCCGGGCCCGGACCCGGGCCTGCTTGCGGTAGCCGTCCAGGACGTCCTGGCGGAGCAGGAGGCCGAAGCCCGCGGACTCCAGGCGCAGGCCGAGCTGCGCCTCGTCGATGCCGAGAGCGGCCGCCGTGTCCGCCGGGTTCCAGTCGTTCGCGGCGAGCCTGCTCAACAGGTGACCGCGGCGGACCTGGCTCTCCGACAGGCGGAAGGTCTTGAGGTAGGAGATCCGGCCCCGTTCGTCGGTGATGGCCTCACCGATGTGGTTCTCCTGCTTGGGACGGAACTCCGGCAGGAAACGCGCGAGGGTGAAGCGGCCCATCCGGTAGACCGTCCGCCAGGCGTGGGCGTGGTCGAGCAGACCGGCGGCCATGGTCGCGTCGTGGAAGTGCGCCCAGTCGCGCTCCTGCTCGGCGACCGCCGTGCGCAGCTGGGCCAGGGAGCGGATCCCGGCGTCGGGGATGCGGGCCCGGAAGTCCTGGACCGGCGGCATCAAGGTGGCGTAGTGGTGGATCAGTTCGCCGTACAGGTCCTGCAGGAGCGTCGCGTGCAGAGCGCGGTAGTCGTCGGGATGCGGGACCACGAAGGCGGCCGCGAGGGCGTCGGCGACGTACACCAGCACGCCGCACTGGCCGGGGTGGATCTCGAAGATGCGCAGCGCGTCGCCGAGTCCGCGCACCTCGGCGCCCACGTAGGCCTCCTCGACGCGCGGGGAGAGTCCTTGGCCGATCGCGCGCTGCGACCACTCCTCCCAGGCGATGGAGGGGCCGCCGAAGTGCAGCGCCAGATAGCCTTCGAGGGCCAGGTGCATGGGGAGGAAGCGCAGCCGGTCCTTGGCCTGGCGGCGGGCCATGCGGCGGTGGAAGCGCAGGCCCATCGTGGCGGCCGGGGGCGCGTCGCCGCCGTCGGCGAACTGGGTTCCGTAGGCGGCCGCGGGCGCGCCGTCCCCCGTCCACGTGGCGACGAAGCCGTGCGGGACGTAGGAGACGTAGGCACCGCGGGGGCCGACCTCGACGAGACCGGGCCCGTCGCCGTAGAGCCGCGCGTGCAGGCGCAGGTCGTGGACGGGCTCGTCGCGGACGAGGGGCACCAGACGCACCGCGCCCCAGACCTGTGCGGGGCGGGTGGTCAGGCCGGTCAGGTCGAGTGCGCTCGGTTCCGGGGCGGTCGTCCGGTCCTGTGCGGTCATCGCGGCCGCTCCTCGTCGGGGCCGCCCATCAGCAGGGCCGCACGGGTGTCCATGTAGGTGGTCAACTCGGCCAGGCCGGTGCGGCCTTCGGCGAACTGGGCGAGTTCGACGAGTGCGGGAAGGTCCTCGGCGTCGCGGATGCCCGTGGTGGGCACCGCCGTCGACAGTCGGCGCACGTCGAAGGCCGCCGCGTCGTAGACCGGGTTGAGGTGCACGATGCTGGTGCGGCGCTCGGGGTCGAGCCGGGTGCGCCAGACGCGCAGCACCTCGGCGGCCAGGCCGGGAGGCGCGTTGTCCCATCCGTCGGAGACGATCACCAGCCTGGACGGGTCGGTGTCCAGCGCGTCCAGGATCCGTCGGCCCACCGGCGTCGGCCCGTACGGGTAGGTCAGCAGGGGGTCCGTGCGCCCGGACGTCCACAGTGCGCGGTAGTCGTCGGCGAGGGCCGCGAGGAGGTGGTGGCAGGCCAGGGTCACGGCCAGCGGTCGACGGCGCTTGTGGACCGAACCGAAGGTGGAGAAGCTGTCGTCCAGGACGGCGGTGACCTTGCCCCAGCTCCCCCGGTGCACCCCGGCCACCCGGCCGGCGGCCGATTCCAGGGCGTGGGTCAGCTCGGCGCGCCGGTCCGCGCGGTCCTGGAGGGACAGCGACAGTACGTAGGTCGCCAACCGGGTCAGCGGCATCCTGGACAGGTCCGCGGCTACCGCCGTGACCCCGGCCCTGCGCGCGGACTCCTGGAGCCGCAGGGTCTCCAGACGGGTCATCCGCGGGGCCATCCGCTCCAGGAAGACGTTCCGGGGGATGCGGTGCTTGGCGGCGAAGCCCTCGGCCGTCGTGTAGGGCAGCTCGTACAGCGCGGCCTGCTCGTAGTGGGCGCGGCGCCAGGTCTCCAGGAGGGGGGTCGTGTACTGCTTGCGGGTCAGCGGCGCGAAGACGAACGTCCCCAACTCCCGGGTGGCGGGCGCCAGGTGTGCGTGGCGCAGGGCCCGCTTGAGGGCGCTGCGGTACTTCACCGCGTCGAACGCCGGGTCGGGGCGGGCGGACAGCCAGTCGCGCATGATGGCGCGGGTGCGCCGGTTGTTCACCCCCGCCCGACGCAGGGCGTCGAACAGCCCGTACACGCGCTGCGGCGGCAGTTTCGCCAGTCGGCGCGCGATCAGTCGGCCCTCGCTGCGGCGTTGGTCGGCGGTGGCCTCGGCCGCGGTCTCCAGCAGCCGCCGGACGATGAGGGCCACGTTGTGGTCGTTGATGTCGAGCGCGAGGACACCGGCGTACAGGTCGCGGTAGTTCCCCAGGATGTACGCGTGGAGGAAGTCCAGGGACAGTGACTGCTCGCCCGCGTCGCTGTGGAACTCGCGCTGACCGGTGGAGGTGATCGCCGCGTTGACGAAGAGCAGCACGTCTTCGGCCGCGACGAGGTCCCCGTACGAATCCATCCGCTTCATTTCCCGTAGGTGGCTGCGCAGGTGTGGGCGCCGGCCGGGGAATGGGGGCACGAGCTGCGAATCATTGCTTCAGAGGCAGGTTCCGGAAGTCGCACCGGAGTCCCGCGGCCGGCCCATGGACCGTAACAGAGCGGTCCACGGGCCTTCCAGCGACTTCTGCCGGATCGCGCCGACTCCCGGCGACTACTCGCTCGACGGGCGGGTTGCGGTCTCGCCGGGCGGGGCGCTCAGCAGGGCCGAGGCGCACTGCTCGGCCAGGTCCTCCGCGTGCGGGGGCAGCGGCCCACCGGCGCGCAGGTGGCGGCGCACCACGGACAACGGCAGGTCGATCAGGGCCAGGGTGACGCGTTCGTGGTCCTGGGGTCCTGCCGCGCCGAGGACTTCGGCGAGCAGGTGGAGGGATTCGTACACGCGCCGGTTGCCCAGGTCCGCACGCTCCTGGTGCTCCTCGGACCAGTCGGCCCGGCCGAACTCCGCGGCGCCGTAGAGGAGCAGCGCCGCTTCGCCCGGGTGGGCGCGGCTCCAGGAGACGACGTGCCGGGCCGCCGCGCGGGCGGCCCCGTGGGGATCGGGGGCGCTGCCAAGCGCGATGAAGTAGCCCTCCTGGAAGCGCTCCACGCTGCGCAGCCACACCTCGGCCAGGAGCGCCGCGCGGCCAGGGAAGCGGTGGTAGACGGATCCGCTCGGCGCGCCGATCGCCTGGGCGACGGCGGTCATGGTCACGCCCGTCGGTCCGGCGGAGGCGGCCAGTCGGACGGCGGCGTCGAGGATCTGGTCGGTGTCGAAGCGGGGTGGTCTCGCCATGAATCAGAGAGTACCCTCCACATTATTAGAGACGAGTCTCCAATAGCGGAGGAGCGGAGGACGCATGGCCGTCTACAACGTGCACGAGCGCCTGCTGACCACCGGGGCGAAGGAGGTGGGCGCGCTCATCGACAGCCTGTCGGCAGGCGCGGCGGACGGGCTCTGGCCACACGCGAACTGGCCCGCCATGGAGTTCGACCGCCCACTGGCGGTCGGCGCGACAGGCGGCCACGGCCCGGTCCGGTACACGGTCACCGCGTACGTGCCCGGGACCTGGGTCCGCTTCGCCTTCAGCGGGCCGCGCGGATTCGACGGCTTCCACGAGTTCACGGCGCTGCCCGTCGACGGCGAGCGCACGATGCTGCGGCACACCCTTGCGATGGGTGTCAGCGGCCCGGCGCGCCTGACCTGGCCGCTGGCCTACCGGTGGATGCACGACGCCTGCCTGGAGGACGCCCTGGACCGCGCCGAAAGCGCCCGCACGGGCACGGTGGCCCGCCCGGCCCGCTGGAGCCCGTACGTACGCCTGCTCCGCGCGCTCGCGCGCTAGTGCCGTGACCGGAAAGTTCACCGTGTCACGGCGCCCGGCACGACACTAGGGCGTGTCGCCCTCCCAGCGGAACGGGCCGCCCGGGTCGGCCTCGGACGGGCTGTACAGGGTGCGGCCGCCGGGTCCGTACAGCCCGCGATCGGTGATCAGGAGGACGCCCTCCGCCCACTCGCGCAGGGACAGGCCGCTCACGTCGAGGAGCTGACCGTCCAGCGGGCCGCCGGCCAGCCTGACGTACACCCGGCCCGGGGTGGGCCGCACGAGGTGGCCCTCGTCGCCGCAGTACACCCGGTCGTCGTCCGACGCGCTCATCCCGCCACCCGCACAGGCTCCCGCGGCGACGCGCCGATCCGCTCGTTGACGCCCATCCTGCCTCACCCTCCGCGATCTTCGAGGCCGAGCCTACGAGGTGTCGAGCAAGATCAACAATCGAGCCGCGGTGCGGACGCGCACGGGGCGGCCGCGGCGGTGGACGCGGGGCCTGGACCGGCGCCCGCGGTCAGGCGTCGGCCGCGCCGCCTCGGGACGGGGCGGGCGCGACGGCCGTGAGGTGATAGGTGGTGTCCACCCAGAAGCCGCCCGTCTTCGCCTCGGCCTTGACGGACAGGACGTAGTCGCCCGCCAGGAGGGGGTCGACCGTGCTCCACAACCCCCAGGCGACCCGCGGCCCGTAGGACCAGAAGCGCTTCGAGGACGCCTCGCGAAGGGGCAGCGGGATGCCGTTCAGGTGGGCCTCCGCACGCGCGGTCTCGATGCGCCAGGGCCGCGCCGAGAAACCCGGCGACAGACGCTGGGTGTTGAGGACGGGGAAGAACAGCGGCCGGTCGGTCGGCACGGTGCACCGCCGCACCACGCGGCCGCCGTAGGTGCCCGCGAGGAACCAGACGTCCGCCGGCTGGCGCCAGTGCGCGTGCTCTCCGGTGGTGTCCTCCACGGGGCTGCGCCCGCTCGGGGCCGAGAGGGCCCATTTCCACCAACGCGCCGCCAGTTCACCCGAATCCAGCACGCCCACAGTCGCTCTCCCCCACCCACGCACCCGCTGACCAGCCCTTCTCCCGCATGCTATCGCGCACCAGAGCGAACGTCCGGAGCCCGGTCGCGCCGTTTGGATCCAACTCCGCCTCGACTCGGCCAGGTTCGTAGTTTCAGCCAGTACGGACTCCCGCCGCCCGGCGGCAAGACTCCGAGGGAGGGCCGCGGCTCGTTATGAGAGCCGACGCCACAAATCGAGGGGAACCGCCACGATGAGTGGTCAGTTGTACGACGGCATCGGTGAAGCGTTCGAAGGCTTCAAGACCCTGCCCGTCATTCGTTACGCCGAGGTACCGGGCTTCCTCGCCCTGATCGGCGACGTCACCGGCAAATCCGTACTGGACGTCGCCTGCGGGACCGGCTTCTACAGCCGCGAGCTCAAGCGACGAGGAGCGTCCCGCGTCCTCGGGTTCGACATCTCCGGCGCGATGATCGACGCGGCCCACGCCCTGGAGCGGTCAGAGCCCCTCGGGATCGACTACGAGGTCGGGGACACGGCCACCCTGCGGGACTTCGAGGAGCCCTTCGACGTCGCCGTGGCGGTGCAGGCGTTCAACTACGCGAGCGACGTCGCCGAGATCGAGCGGATGATGCACCGCGTCCGGGCCGGCCTCGTCGACGGCGGCGCGTTCTACCTGTTCGCCCAGAACCCGGACTTCGACTTCGACGGGCCTTCGCTGGCCAAGTACGGGTTCCTGTGCGAGTCGACCGGCCGGGACAACGAGATCGGCCGCGGGATCCGGCTCACGGCCCTGCTGGACCCGCCGGTGTCCTTCGAGGCCACCACGCCGTCGCAGGAGACGTTCGAGACGACGCTGAAGGCGGCCGGGTTCACCGGGATCGAGTGGGTGACGCTGGAGGTCTCCGACGCCGGTGTCCAGGAGTTCGGCGAGGAGTTCTGGGCGGACTACGCCGGGAACAAGCCGCTCATCATGATCCGCTGCACCGCCTGATCCTCCCGGTCCATCCGATCCGTACGACGTCGCCCCGGCCCCCCCCGGCCCCGCGGCCCGGGTCCCCCCCCCGCGCGCCCCGGTGCCCCCCGCCCGCGCCGCAGTGCTCGG
>NZ_JBHWLC010000013.1:132966-140258 GCF_042730635.1 Streptomyces sp. NPDC059917 | reverse complement strand
GGTACCGCGCCTCGCGGCGTTGTCGGAACGCCCGATTACGTCCAGTAGGCGGGCGATCCTCCGCCTTGCGATGCACGGCACCAGACGCCGCGAGCAGCGCCCTTCGGGCGCCCGGCGCTACTTTCGAAACACGCCCTAGATCCAGCCGTGGTCGCGGGCCAGCAGCGCCGCCTGGAAGCGGTTCGTCGCCCCCAGGCGCTGCATCAGGTCCGCCACGTACTTGCGGTACGTACGGACCGAGACGCCCACCTCGCGCGCCCCGCTCTCGTCCTTCTCCGCCTCGTACATGGTGGCCAGCACCTTCCGCTCGATCTCGCTCAGCCCGCCCCCCGGCCCCTGTCGGGCCGCGACGGCGTCGGCCAGCGGCACGGAGTCCGACCACATCCGCTCGAAGAGCGAGACCAGGTTGGCGACCAGCCCCGACTCCCGGATCACCAGGGCGCCCAGGCGCGGGTTCTGCGGGTCGATCGGGGTCAGCGCGGCCGCCCGGTCGAAGACCAGCATCCGCTCCAGCGGCTTGTCCGAGATCCGGATGTCCGCCCCCATCGCCGAGATCTCCTGGAGGTAGGCCAGCGTCGGCGCGTCCTCCACGGCCACCGGCCGCATGATCGTGCGCATCCGGATGCCCCGCCGCAGGATCCGGGCGTCCAGCGGCCGGGACGCGGCGATGCTGGCCGGGCTCAGCGCCCCGTGCGGTTGGGTGGTCAGCCCCTCCTCACGGGTGAAGAACGTCAGCTCGTCGATCACCGCCCGGACGTTGGGCGTCCCCTCGACCCGCTCGATCGCGGGCCGCTCCGACGCCTCGCGCGGGGCCGGTCGTACCGCGTCCCGCTCCGCCAGCAGCGACTCCACGACCCGCTGCTCGGCGGCCACCCGCCGCAGCTCCTCCTGACGTTCCCGCAGCCGCAGGTCGATCAGCCGCTGCACGGCGATCGCGGGCGGCGCCGGCCGGACGTTGCCGTTGTCGGCAAGGGAGGTCAGCTCCATCGACTCCAGGCGCCCCAGCCATCGCTCCACCTCGGGCGCCGCAACGCCGAGGTGGTCGGCGAGGACCGCGGGCGTTCCTTCCGTGAGGCGGAGCAGGCATCTGTACAGGTCTTCGTCCTCTGGTGACATCCCCAGATGCGTGAGGCTTCCGGCGCGCAATGGTTCCCCCTTGTGGTGCTGTTCCCGTGCGGTCAACACGGTGGCCTGATCATAGGAACGCGGACACCGGCCTGACCATGGGTAACGGAATGATTCGCACCGCTCTGCCCCCCGGACTTTCGTGCAGCTTGCTGCACCGGCGGGCGCAGGAAGCTGCGTCGCGAACCCCGCCACCGAGGGCCTTCCACTCGGCAGTCTTCTCCTTGTCGGAACAACGGCGATCCACACAGGGGGAAATGATGAAGAAGACCACGCGCACCGGACGCACCCGCACCACCTCGATCATCGCGGGATTCGCGGTGGCGGCCGGAATCGCCCTCTCGGGGCCCTTCATCCACCCGCCCACGCACGACGGGTCCACCGCCGCCGTCGCCGCGGTCAAGCCGCCGGTCGACCGGCAGGAAACCTTCGACTGGATCTGATCCGACGGGTGACACCCCACCCGACGACACCCCACCCGACGGCACCCCGCAGACGAGGAAGGACGAGGGGCGACAGATGACCGCCTATTCGGTACTCATACCGTTCCTGCCGCGCAGGCCGGAACAGATCCTCCCCTACGCCGGCCTCGTCCAATGGACCCACGCCCAGCGGCTCTGGCAGGGACAGTCCCTGATGGTCGAACCCCACCACGGGTTCGTCCACGCCGCCGGAGCGGGCTTCCGGGTCCCGACGGGGCTGGGCGTGACGCTCATGCCGCTGCGCCACCCCTACGAGGCCGCGGTCCAGGCCCGCTCGCTGGCCCTGGCCACCGGGCAGCCGGTGATCGCGGGCTTCGGACCCGGGGCCCCCTCCCTCCAGCAGGCCCTGCTCGGGGCCCCGTACCGCAGGCCACTGACCGCGGCCCGCGAGTACCTGACGGCCGTGCGCGGCCTGCTGGCGGGGGAGGTGGTGCAGATGGCGGGCGAGTACGTGACCTGCGAGGCGCAGCTCGCGCCCTTCCCCTCCGCTCCGGTGGAGCTCGGACTCGGCGTGCTGCGGCCCGCCATGGCCCGGCTCGCCGGAGAGGTCGCCGACGTGGCGATCACCTGGCTGACCCCGGCCGCCTACCTGCGGGACACCGTGCTGCCGGCGCTGCGCGAAGGCGCGGCGAAGGCCGGCCGCCCGGCGCCGCGGCTGACGGCGATCGTGCCGCTGGCGCTCGCCCGGACCGACCGGGCACCGGGTGAGATCGCGCTGGCCAGCAACTCCGCGCACCTGGGACTGCCGCACTACGTCGACATGCTGCGCAAGTCCGGGATCGGCATCACCGGCACGGACCCGGCGCTGGACGCGCGGGCCCTGGTCGAGGGGCGCGGATTCCTCAGCGGCGACACCGGGGAGATCCTCGCGCAGCTGAAGGAGTACGAGGACGCGGGCGTGGACGAGGTCGTCCTCAACGTCACCGGCGTGGCCAACCTCTACGGCCCGCAGGCGGCGACCCAGGAACTCAAGACGCTCCTCACCGCCCTGGCCTGACCCGCCCGGCACCACCCACCACACGACCGGTTCCACGGCTGCGTGCCGCCCGGCTCCGTGCTGCCCGGCTCCGGCCGGTGCCCATCCGTGGCGCACACCGCGCCACCCCATCGCTTCGTATCACTCGTATCGCTCGGTAGTGCTTCGCATTCCTTGAAGGGGGAGTCATGGCGGGAATCAAACGGCATCTGATGCTCTGGGGTACCGGAAAGCCGGGTGCGGAGCATTCCGCGACGGGCGCCTCGACGGTCGTCCTGGAAAATCCGGACCACCTCTCCACGCTGCTCGGCTCGGATCTCGTCGGCCCGGACTCCGTGGTGTTCGTACCCGGTCACACCGAGGGCACGGACGCGCCGGACGGACCCGTCGTGACCGGTTACGAGGGCTCGCTCAGCGAGCCCGGCGCCGAATGCTCCCTCGGCACCGACTTCTACCTCCAGATCCAGAACTACGGGATCAGCGCCTACATGTCGGTGGTCGGCCCGACGCTGATCCGCGTCGCCGACGACATGGACCTCGACGCCTACCTCGCCGACGCCGACGAGGCCCGGCGGTCGGGGGTCTTCCCCGACTTCCTGACCAACCCGGTCATCCAGCTCGCCGACCTGCCCGCGCTCGGCGCCGGTACGGCCGGTGACGGCCCGCGCCGCAGGCTGTACGTCGACCAGGGCGGCGCCCTGTCCACGGCCCCGGGCGGCGCCCGGCTGGGTGTCCTCGGCGAGGACCGGCTGGACCGCGTGGAGGCCCGCTGGCTGCTGCCGGACGGCTCCGGAGCGCCGGAACAGGTCGCCGAGCGGCCCTGGTTGGGGCGCTACCTCGCGGCGATCGGCGCGGTCCGCGACCTGCGGGCCCGCGGAGTGGTCGACGTACGGGTCTCCGGATTCGGCGGGCGCCTCGGCGCCGCCGCGACCGCCGCCGCGGCGGCGACCGGCCCGGCCGACACCGCCGACGCGCTGCTGCCGCTGCTGCTGTGGTCGGGCGAGCACGCCTTCGTCCACGACCCGGCGAGCGGGCGCACCTTCGGCCTCGACCCGGCCGCCGCCGCCCTCGCCGAGGTGCTGCTGGTGTCCGGTTCGGTGGCGGCGGGCTCCGCCCACGCCGACCGCACCGGCCTGGAGCGGGTCGCCGCGTACTTCGCGGACGCCGGGATCGTTCTGAGCACGGCCGCCGGCGACCCGGCGGAGCTCCGCGACGAACGCGTCGGCGAACTCGTGACGGCGGGGCGCTGACAGCCATGACGACGACCATGACGCGGGAGGGGCACCGCCTCCCCACCCCCGCCGACGTCCCCGGACGCGCCGGCGAACTGCTGGCCTCCCTCGGCGGACGGGCCGTGCTCTGCGACCTGTACGACGCCGTGGGCGCCTCCGTCTACCACGACCTCGCCGGCACAGGCACCCACGAAGTGCGCGAACTGCTCACGCTGGTCCGCCGCATCCCGGGCCCCGTGCTCGACCTGGCGGCCGGCTCCGGCCGCCTGACGCTGCCCCTGCTGGCCCTGGGCCGCGAGGTCACCGCGCTGGAACTCTCCTCCTACATGCTGGAGTTGCTCGACCAGCGGCTCGCCGCGGCGCCCCCCGCACTGCGCGAGCGGTGCCTGCCCGTCCGGGCCGACATGAGCGACTTCGCGCTCGGCCGCCGCTTCGGCGCGATCGTGCTGGGCACCACCACCATCTCCCTGCTCGGCCCCGAAGGCCGCGTCGGGCTGTACCGGGCGGTGCGCGAACACCTGGAGCCCGGCGGCCGGTTCCTGCTCTCGACGGTCGACATGACCACCACCGGGACCGACCCGACCGAGGCCGCCGAGGTCGACATGGAGATCGTGACCGACAGCGGCCGCGCCTACCGGCTCTTCGAGCACTGGACGCCGAACTCCGGCAGCCGCACCGTCACGCTCTTCCCCGCCGTGATCCCCGACACCGGTCCCGTGGAGGTCTGCACGACCACCATCGGCGTCCTGCCCGTCGCGCTGCTGGAGGTCGAACTGGCCGCCGCCGGCTTCACGATCAGCTCCCGCCACCCGCTGCCCGCCGTCGGCGAGCGCCACCACGACGTACTCCTGGAGACGGAGGTGACCCCGTGAACGAGACCGCGCCCCCCGGCCACCACCCGCTGTGGCCGTCCCTGACCGCACCGCACGACCAGGGCCGCGACGACCTCTGCGCGGTGTCCGCGCACGGGGTACGGGTCCGCTTCGCCGACGGCCGCGAACTGCTCGACGGCTCCAGCGGCCTGTGGAACACCAACATCGGCTACGGCAACGAGGAGATCGCCGCCGCGGCGGCGGCCGCACTGCGCGAAGCCTCCTACCTCTCGGTCTTCCGCTACGAGAACACCTACGCCCGCCGGGCCGCCGAGGCCCTGGTCGAGGCGGCCGGCCCCGAACACTACGCACGGGTGCTGTTCTCCACCTCCGGCGGCGCCGCCAACGACCTCGTCATGAAGGTCGCCCGGCAGTACCACGCACTGCGCGAACAGCCGCAGCGCAAGGTGGTCGTCGGCCTGCGCGGCAGCTACCACGGCCTGACCTACGGCAGCTTCGCGCTCACCGGCGACGACCTCGGCCAGCAGCTCTACGGGGTCGACCAGCGCCTCGTGCGGCACGTCACCCCCAACGACCCGGCCGAACTGGCCGCGCTCATGGCCCGCCAGGGCGGCCAGATCGCCGCCGTCGTCGTCGAGCCGGTGCTCGGCAGCGGCGCCGTGCCCCTCACCGAGGAATACCTCGCCGAGCTGCTGCGGCTGCGCCGGGAACACGGTTTCCTGCTGGTCGCCGACGAGGTCGCCACCGGCTTCGGCCGCACCGGCAGCCTCTTCGCCTCCCAGCAGTGGGCCGAACAGCCCGACCTGCTGGTCTCCTCCAAGGGACTCACCAACGGCACCAGCGCGGCGGCCGTCGTGATCGCCTCCCGCCAGGTGGCGGCGGCCTTCACGGACGCCGGCGCCGTCCTCACCCACGGCGAGACCCAGGCCGGCACCCCGGTCACCTGCGCCACCATCACCGCGACCCTGAACGAGATGCGCCGCCTCGACGCGGTCGCCCTCGGCCGCAGGCTCTCGGCCCGGCTCGACACCGAACTGGGCGCGCTCGTCGACGGCCACCCCCGGGTGGCCACCACCACCGGGCTCGGCCTCTTCCGCTCCGTCCGGCTGTGCGACCCGGACGGGACCCCCTTCCCGCAGGACCAGGTGCACGCCCTGGTCCGGGCGATCCGCGAGGCCGGCGCCATCGTGCACCCCGGGGTGAACGGCGTACAGCTCTTCCCCGCCCTCACCTACACCGACGCCGACCTCACCGAACTGCTGGCCCGCGTCGTCGCCGGACTGGAGATCCACCTGGCACGGACGGCCGCCCCGGCGGTCGGGTCCCGGGCGTGAGCGCGGGCTGGCACGCCCCGGCGCAGCAGCTCATCGGCTGCGACAGCCTGGGCGCGTGGTTCACCGGCCGCCCCGAGCGGCGGATCACGGTCCTCGTGGACGAGGCGGTCGCCTCCGCCCCGGTCACGGCCACGGTCCGCGCCCTGCTCGCGGGGGAGCGGTACCGCACCCGGGTGCTGGAACTGTCCGGCCCCGGCGACCTGGAATCGGTGGTCGACCTCGCCGACCGGCTGGCGGACGCCGAGCTGGTGGTCGGGATCGGCGGCGGCTCCCTGCTCGACCAGGCCAAGCTGGCCGCCCTGCTGCGGACCAACCCCGACGCGTACGCCCGCCTCACGGTGCCGCAGCGCAGCGGACTGCTGGTCCTCGGCCCGCACACCGCGCACGGGCTCCCGCTGGTCGCCGTACCCACCACGGTCGGCACCGGCACCGAATCGAGCGGGGTCGCCTGCCTCGGCTACCCCGGCCAGGGCAAGCGGCTCGTGATGGGGACCGCGCTGCGGCCCCGGGCCGCCGTCCTGGACCCGGCCGCCACCGCCACCCTCGACGACGAACTCATCGCCGAGGGGGTCCTCGAAGCGCTCTTCCGCGCGGTCAGCCCGTACGTCGGCGACCACGGGGACCTGCCGACCGAGGACGCGCTGGTGGAGACCATCGCCGAACGGCTGGTGCGCCTCGGCCACGAGGTGCGCGACGCGCGCCGCGCCGGCCGCCCCACCGACGACCGGCTGCGGCTGGAGATCGCCAAGCTCAGCGCGCTCAGCCACGCCGAATGGGCCCACCTGGGACGCGACTTGTACGCGGTCAAGGGCTGGCTCATCGCCAACGAGCTGTCCTCCGCGCTCGGCGTGCGCAAGATGACCGCGGTCGCGGCGATCCTGCCGCACCTGTGGCGGGCCATCTCCGCGGGCGAGTCCCGGCTCGGCTCGGCGGTCCGACTGGAGCGCCTGTGGTCCCGGCTGCGGGCGACCGATCCGGACGCCCTGCCCGCCGACCCGGCGGCGGGCATCGAAGCCCTCGTCGACTCCTGGGGCATCGACCGCGGCATCACCGCGGGCCCCGACCGGCTCGCCGCCATCGCGGGCCGCACCGTCCGCGCCTGGGGCGCCGGTCTGCCGATGCTCGGCGGCCTGCGCACCGGCGAGGTGTACGGCCTGCTGGCCGAGGCCGCGGCCTGAACCACCGCCCGGCCCCACGGCCCGGCCCCACGACTTCCGCACCCGCGAGCACTGCCGCGAGGCGCGGTCGAAAGAGCACGAACCGCACCACCCACCGAACGACCCACACGGAACCAGGAGCTTTCCCATGCC